>NZ_JAVJAN010000017.1:0-74279 GCF_031344075.1 Clostridium aquiflavi | reverse complement strand
GACAAGCAGTAAATAGGACAATACTCATTAAGAATTCTCAAAGTCCAATTACAATGCCACCTTACATATTGCATATATCAACACGCATTTAAAACAGAGCCTAATTATATAATGAACGTGTGAATTCTTCGGAATTCACATTTTTTAATATATAAGAAATTTTTATTATATTATAGTTAGTATATAATATAATTATAATGATTAGAAATACTAATATATTCGATAGGAGGACAATATGTATCCAATTAAATTTAAAAATTTATACTATGATAGAATATGGGGCGGAAATGCTCTAAAAAAATTTAGAAACAATATTCCAAATGGAGTGATAGGGGAAAGCTGGGATGTTGCATGTCATCCAAATGGAGTAGGTGAAGTAGAAAATGGAAACTTAAAAGGTAAAAAATTTGATGAGATAATTAATGAATTTAAAGAAAAACTTATTGGCGAAAAAATAGATATAGAGAAATTCCCTTTATTAATTAAATTAATTACATCTGGAGATAAACTATCAGTTCAAGTTCATCCAAATGACGAATATGCAAATAGAGTAGAAAATGAATTTGGTAAAACTGAAGCATGGTATGTTATTGATGCTGAAGAAAATGCAAGCTTAATAGTTGGCACAAAGGATTGCGATAAAGAAATATTTAAAAAAGCTATTAAAGGCGGAAATTTAGATAAATATTTAAATAAAATACCTGTAAAAAAAGGTGACTTTTTTTATGTACAAAGTGGATTGGTTCATGCTATATGTGAAGGTGTTTTAATAGCAGAAATTCAACAAAGTAGTGATATTACATATAGAGTTTATGATTATAATAGAGGCAGAGAAATACATGTAGAGAAAGCTCTAGACGTTATTGATTTTTCTTTAGAAGGAAAGAACTCAAAAGGAATTTTAATAGAAAAAGAAAATTATAAAAAAACTTATCTTTGCTTAAGTGATTATTTCACAATTCAAAAATATGAAATAAATAATTATGTTAAAGAGGAAAGTGATGAAGATAGGTTTTATTTATTTACATGTGTAGATGGCTGCGGAACTATAAAATATAAAAATGGTGAAGAAAAGATAGCTATGGGAGATAGTATATTCATACCTGCAACTATGGGAGAATATGAATTAATAGGAAACTTCACATTATTAAAGAGCTATGTACCAGATGTAGAAAAAGAACAAAATGAAATTTTAAGCGTAATAAAAAGATAAGGCTGTGTTTTAGTAAGGTTTTGATATATACATAAGTAAAATGGACTAAGTAATTAAACTTAGGAATGCTAAAATGAGTATAGCCCATTTTAGCTTGCTTCTAATGTCAAATTGAGACAATCAGTAAATAAAAGTCCAAGCTGGTGACTGTCACCAGCTTGGACTTATTTTTTAAATTCCTTTGGGGGAATTTGGTGTAAAGCCTCTTTCTGCTAAAATATCGTAAATCGTTTGAGAAGTAGTATCTTCTAGAGTATAACCTAGTAATTTAACTACTTTATCTAAATTTTCTTCAGAAGTTGTTTCTATTTCTAAATATGGAAAAGGGCAAAATTTCTTTTCATTTATATCTATTTCAACTAATGAATTAAATATTTTATAGCTTTCTCTATATTTTTTATTAGATTCTTTTAATTTTAATCCTAAAGATAAAAAAATACCTTCTGCCATTTTTTTATCATTAACTATAACTTCATTTTCTTCCATGACTTTAAAGCGTTCTTGTGAAAGCATTTTTTTTGTTGTCATATAATAAACTACTTTATTATTTATGTTGTCAGTTACTGTTCTTATACGAGCATACCCTTTATTATTTAAAAGTTTTCCATCCTCAAAATCGTAAATATCATTAATTTGATCTTCTTTCTTTATATTTTCTGCTCCATTGTCTATAAGAATTTTTCTAATATTGTCTATATCTATATCCATAATTCTAGTTTCAATTTCTTGCATATATACTCCTCCTATATTAAAATTTTAATGCAAATTAAAATTTATGTTTTAAAAATCTAGTTTTATAATTTAATGTTATAATATAATTCTGAGTAATGCTAGTATCATAAGAATTATTTTGATATTTATGCTAATAATTAATTATATAGGGAGTAGATAATCATGGAATATATAAATGAAATTAATATAAATGAAGCAGTAATACATATATTGGATAGAAATGCATCGGAACCTGTCCTAAATGAATTTACATTGGAATTAAATGATGAGATATATAAATATTTATATAAGCATTTAGAAAAATGTTTTAAGGATGAAGAATTAAAATCAGGTGTATTTATTCAAGGAACTAATAGTGTTAGAGAATCTGTACAAGATTATTTAAATGGAATAGATGATGATTTTATTACTTTATCAAAAAAATTGGCAAGACAGCTATTTGTAATTATGCAGATGGATGAAAATATAGAATCATGTGATTTGATAATAGTATCAATAACTACAGATAAAGGTCCTATGATAGGTGTTCTTAAATTGGATTACATAAAGAATTTCACCCATGAAATTCAGTTTATAGATGAAAAAATAGGAATAGGAATAGTGCCTCAAAGTGCTGGACTTCCAGGTGGCGGTCAAAAAATACAAAAAGCGGCATTCATAAAGCCTTTTAGAGATGACGATAGATTTAACTTAATGATATTAGATAAACAAAGAAAAAGCAAAGAAGATAATGAACTTGGAATAAACTATTTTGTTAATGATTTTTTATACGCTAAAGTTATTACTAATGAAAGAGATATGACAAAGACATTTTTAAAAGCCACAGAGGATTGGACTAGAAAAAATATATCCAATGATGCATCAAAGGCAGAGGAAATTAGAACAACAGTTAAAAGTAAACTAAAAGAAGAAGATAGTATTAATATAGATGAATTATCACAAGAGCTTTTTAAGGAAAACTCAGAAGAAAAAGTGAATTTTTCTAGCTTTGTTAAAGGAAAGGGCTTAGATGGAGAAGTAGTAGTTGACAAGACTTGGGTAGAAAAAAAATTAAAAAGAGTTAGATTAAATATAGATAAACAAATTGATATATATTTAAATGAGGAAGTATATCATGATGAAAGTAAATTTGAAATTCAAAGAAATGGTGATGGAACAATAAATTTAGTTGTAAAAAATGTTATGAATTATATAGAAAAGTAATATTAAATTTACAAGAAATAAAATAAGTTATAAAATTTTTATAGTTTAGAAAACTAATCAAATTTAAGCTTAGAAGAAATTTAGTTGAGAATTGAAAGTGGAAAGTAGGGAGTTGAAGAAAAAACTCCGTAATTGGATTAAAAAAATACATATTCTTTAGAAAGTCTTGATGACTTTTAAGCAAAACTTTCAACCCTCAACTAACAAAGTGTGGTGTAGCCACTTTGTTTTCACACAATATATTAAAATAAATATTTATTATATAAAATTTTTTTTGTTTCTCTTTTATCTATATACATTAATTTATCAGCTCTTGTTAACAAATCAGTTATTTTATTATCTTCATTAATTTTAAAATTATCATATCCTAAAGCTACGCTTATTTTTAAATTGGAGTTTAAGTTGAATTTATTAATAGAATTATATAAATCAGTTATTTTATTTTCCAAGGAACTTTGAGAAATATCCTTTACAATAACAATAAATTCATCTCCACCTGTACGATAGGAACTACCAATACTATTAAATGTATCTTTTAAAATCTTAGCAAATGAAATTATAACGGTATCTCCACTATCATGACCTAAGTTATCATTAACAAACTTTAAGTTATTTAAATCCATTGATATACACCAAATTGAAGAAAAGTCAGTGATGTTATTATCTATAAAAGTAATCTTTTTTTCAAAAGCAGCTCTATTTTCAAGTTCTGTAATTGTATCTGTAAAAGCCATTTTTTCATAAACATTAGATTTAATAGATAATTTATAATAATGAAAGTATTTGTTAATAACATACCATAATTGTATTACTATAAATATCAACACACCTGCTTGGAATAATATACCGTAGTAATGTGGTATATGAACATAAAATAATACTATATCTATTGATGTACCAATTATCATAGGAACTATTGAAATAGTAAAACATTTACTACTAAAAGATCTATCATGCCAAGATAAAATCATAATATAAAGTGATAAAATACCATTTAACATTATTAATATATGAGAAATAATTAGCATACTTCTTAAATCTAATATACCCAATAGAGTAAGCAATGATTGCATAATAAAATTAATAATCATTGAATAAGTAGTTATTAATAAGGGTTTTGTATACTTTTTATTTGTAGTTTCTATCATTATCATGACTATTGGAATTCCAACTAACATTAAAGACATAAATGTTAGATTATTAAGCAAATAAGTATTTGGAATTAATATTTGCATAATATTTGTTTCTGAAATTGCATATATAGAAGATAACAATGCAAATATACCTATATATAGTAAGTGAAATATATTCTTATGACTTTTATAAAATGCAATTCCGGATATAACAAATATTGATAAGGTAAAAGTTATAAGCAAAAAAATAATTACATAATTTAATACTTGAGAAGAAATTAAATTATGAATTATAGAAGTTTTAGTACCTATTATTGGAGTTTTAATATCATAAGGTAATGAAAAATTTGATTTCATTTCAACAACAAATTTAAGTTCTTTATCCTTTAGATTGCGACCTAAAGGTATCATATATATAGTGTTAGAGCCTTTATTGCTTAATTTTTCATAATCACCAAAATTAGAAGTATATATTAAATTATTATCTAAGAATACATTTACATTGGAGAAACCTATACGTAAACATAATGTATCAAAGTTTTCATCTAAATCTTCAGTTAATACTTTAGAAAAAGAATAAGTATTATTGTGATGATATTTAAGATTCATAGGAAAGTTAACAATAGTTTTAGTATTGTTATGTAAAGTTTTTAAATTCCAATTATCTGATAAAGTTATTGCATTATCATCAATGTATTTAGTTTTATAATCTGGTTTAAAACGCAATGATGAAACAATTGATAAAAAAAATATAATTAAACAAAAAACAATTAAGTTTAAAGTTACTTTTTTATTTAGAATGTTCCTATTAATAAATTTTTTCATTTAATCACCACCTAACACCACATTAATTTAATTAATATAAACTTATGTAGTTTACTATAACGTATATAAATTTAGTATGAATTTTTTAATATATTATTAGTGTGTTATGTTTTTTTTATATTATTATAAAAATTACTTATATAGTAAATTATATCATATTTGGTAATATACATGTATACACAAATGTACATAATTATGCAATGGAAATGTAAAATAATAGAAAATGGTATATTTAAAAGAGATAGCTAAGCTTATTAAAACTTAACTATCTCTTTTAGTAAAAAATATTTTTAATAATTATTTCATCAATTTAACAAGTACAGCTTTTTGCGCATGTAGTCTATTTTCAGATTCATCAAATATTTCTGCTGAATGTTCTTCTAAAACTTCTGCTGTAATTTCCTCTTCTCTATGAGCAGGTAAACAATGTAGAACAATTGCATTATTTTTAGCAAAACTCATTAATCTATCATTAATTTGAAATCCATCAAATGCCTTTAGCCTTAAAGTTTGTTCATCTTCTTGTCCCATACTTGCCCAAACATCTGTAATTATTACATCAGCATCTTTTGCAGCTTCAAAAGGAGACGTAGTAATATTTAAATTAACATATTCTTTTTTTGCGATATCTTTAGCTCTAGATAAGTAAGTATCATTTATTGTATAATCTTTTGGTGAAGCAATTGAAAAATTCATTCCAACTTTTAGACAACCAATCATTAAAGAATTAGCCATGTTGTTTCCATCACCGATAAATGCAACATTTAAACCTTCAAGAATATTTTTATATTCTCTAATTGTCATTAAATCAGCTAATACTTGGCATGGATGTTCATTATCAGTTAAGCCATTTATTATAGGTATTGATGAATATTTAGCTAAAGTTTCAATACCATCTTGAGAAAAAGTTCTGATCATTATTCCGTTTAGAAATCTGGATAAAACTCGTGCAGTATCTTCAATAGGTTCCCCACGCCCTATTTGCAAATCTCTATTACTTAAAAACAATGCATTTCCTCCTAATTGATACATACCAACCTCAAAAGAAACTCTAGTTCTAGTTGAAGATTTTTCAAAGATCATTCCTAAACTTTTCCCTTTTAAATGCTTATGTTCTATTCCATGCTTTTGTTCATATTTTAATTGATCTGCTAAATTTAAAATTTCTAAAATTTCTTCTTTAGATAAATCATCCATTTTTAATAAATCTTTTTTCATATAAAATATACCTCCGTTTAATAATTATAAATTTTTGGCTATGTTTCAGGAGAGTGTTGATATATGCAATAGGCAAAGTTCAATTACTCAGTCCGTTTTGATTATGTATATATCAACACATATTTAAAATATAGAAGTAGTTATATATTTAATACATCAAGCAGAATATCTAATCCTTTTTTTAATTCACTTTTAGAGATTACTAAAGGTGGTAATAATCTGATTACATCTTTTCCAGCAGTTAATACAAGAAGCCCTTTTTTTAGAGCTTCCTTTTGAATTAAAGAAGGTGAGATATCGGTTTGAATTCCAATCATTAATCCCATACCTCTAATTGATAAAATATGAGAATTATTAGATTGTTTTAATATATCTTTAACATAATTTCCTTTTTCAGATATTTCATAAAATGAATTTTTATTACAAAGATTATCTAATACAACTAATGCACCAGAACAGACAACTGGGTTTCCACCAAAGGTTGAACCATGATCACCTGGAGTAAAAACATTCTCAACTTTTTTAGAACAAAGAACAGCACCGATTGGTAATCCTCCGCCTAAACCTTTAGCAACAGTAACTATATCTGCTTTAACATCAAAATTATTAAATCCAAACATTTTACCAGTTCTAGCAATTCCGCATTGAACTTCATCAAATATAATTAAAATATCATTTTCATTGCATATTTTTACAACTTTTTGTATAAAATCTTTATCGAGAGGAAGAACACCACCTTCACCTTGAATTGCTTCAAGCATTATGGCACAAACATCAGAAGTAAGGTGATTCTTAAAATCTTCTATATCATTAGCTTTTACATAATCAAATCCTTCTGTAAAGGGGTAGAAGTACTGATGAAATTTTTCTTGTCCAGTAGCTTTTAATGTAGTTATAGTTCTTCCATGAAATGATTGTACTAATGAAAGAATTTTATTCCTACCATTACCGTATTTATCGTAGCTATATTTTCTAGCAAGTTTAATTGCTCCTTCATTAGCTTCTGCACCAGAATTTGCAAAAAATACTTTGCTCATATTAGATATTTCAGTTAATTTTTTTGCTAATTTAATAGTAGCATTGTTATAAAATATGTTTGAATTATGTTGAAGTGTTTTTAATTGAGAAGTTGTAGCTTCAACCCAATCTTTGTGATTGTAGCCTAAACTATTTACACCAATTCCACTTGTAAAATCTAAATATTTATTATTATTTGTATCATAAAGATAAACTCCATCACCATAAGACATTACAGGTTCTAAAAAGTTGTAAGAGTTTACTAAATGAGTTTTTGCTTCATTAAAATTATAATTCATAGTAATAGCCCCCTAAAGTAATTTTAATAAATCATTGTTCCGATACCTTCATTTGAAAATAATTCTAAAATAAGTGAATGGGGAACACGTCCATCAATTATATGAGCTCTTTGAACTCCCATTCTTATTGCTTCAACACAGCAATCAATTTTAGGTATCATTCCGCCTTGTACAATACCCTCTAAACAAAGTTTTGGAATTTGATGTAACCTAAGTACAGTAAGTAGAGAAGTAGGATCTTTAGAATCTTTAAGTACCCCAGGAACATCTGTAAGTAATATTAAATTTTCAGCATTTAATGTAGAAGAAATTTTTGATGCACATATATCAGCATTTATGTTATATGCCTTATTGTCATCTTCGCCTAAAGCAACACTTCCTACAACAGGAATATAGCCTGCATTTAATACAGTCTTTAATATATTAGTATCTACATTTGTTATTTCTCCAACATAACCTAAGTCAACATCTTTTTTTATTTTTTTAGCTCTTATAAGAGAGCCATCCATACCACAAAGTCCAATGGCCTTGCCACCAAATTTTTCAATTAAAGAAACTAAGTTTTTATTTACTTTGCCGCCTAATACCATTTGTACTATTTCCATTGTATTTTCATCTGTATATCTTAATCCATTTATGAATTCACTTTTTTCACCTAATCTATTTAAGAAGTCTGAAATATCAGGTCCGCCTCCATGAACTACAACTGGATCTATACCAACACATTTCATTAAAATTATATCGCTTATAACAGTTTCTCTTAGTTCATCGCTTATCATTGCATTTCCACCGTATTTAACAACTATGGTTTTTCCATAATATTTTTGGATATAAGGTAATGCATTTACTAATATTTCAGCTCTTTCATTATGATTCACTTAAAATCGCCCCCTATATTTTAATGTTCAAGAAATTATAGAAATTTTCA
Source organism: Clostridium aquiflavi (assembly GCF_031344075.1). Taxonomy (NCBI): domain Bacteria; kingdom Bacillati; phylum Bacillota; class Clostridia; order Eubacteriales; family Clostridiaceae; genus Clostridium; species Clostridium aquiflavi. Next base: position 65,711 of record NZ_JAVJAN010000017.1, on the reverse strand, counting down.
AGATTTAAAGGTGATACAATCTAAGTTTATTAAAATATGATGCAATCACGTTTTAACTTCTATATTCACCATTTATTTTTACATAATCATAACTTAAGTCGCATCCCCAAACACATGCATTAAAGTCACCTAAGAATAAATTTACTTTAATTATAATTTCATCTTGTAATAAAATTTCTCTTGCTTTTGCTTCATCAAAAGGCAAAGAAGACCCATTTTCACAAACTTTTATAGAGCCAGACGAACTTTCGAAATAGACATCTACCTTTTCAGGATTAAAATCAACTTTTGCATAACCAAGGGAACATAAAATTCGTCCCCAATTAGCATCACTACCGAAAATAGCTGTTTTAACTAAATTAGAATTTATTACGCTTTTACCAAGTTTTACAGCATCTTCTTCTGTAGAAGCACCAAATATTTTACATTCTATTAATTTAGTAGCTCCCTCGCCATCTTTAGCTATTTTTCTCGCAAGTTTTATATTTAAATCATTTAGTGCTTTTAAGAAAAGCTCATAATTACTATTTTTTTCTCTAATAATTTTATTTTCTGCTAGACCGTTAGCTAAAATAAGAACCATATCATTAGTGCTAGTATCACCATCTACACTAACTCTGTTATAACTTAAATTTACACTAGTTTTTAATGCTTCATCAAGTAGCTTAGGGCAAATATTTAAATCAGTAGTTATAAATGAAAGCATAGTTCCCATATTAGGTTCAATCATTCCAGATCCTTTTGCCATAGCAGCTAAAGTTACTTTTTTATTATCTATATAAAATTCTAAAGCTAATTGTTTTTGAAAAGTATCAGTTGTCATAATAGCAGATGCAGCATCGTGATAACCTTCTTTAGATAATGATTCTGTAAGAAGAGGAATACCAGATTTTATTGCATCTATATTAAGTGGAACTCCAATTACACCAGTAGAAGCAACTAAAACTTCATCTGTTTTTAGTTTTAATTCTTTGGCTTGAAGATTGGCAGTTTTTTTTGATTTTTTTAACCCATCTTCACCATTACATGTATTAGCATTACCACTATTAATTATTATTGCTCTTGCTTTTTTATTAGTTAAATGTTCTTTAGTTATATAAAGTGGTGCCCCTTTTACTTTATTTTTTGTATACACTCCAGCTCCGTTAGCATCAACCTCTGAATAAATTAAAGCTAAATCTTTCTTCATAGTACTTTTCTTTAATCCACAATGTATGCCAGAAGCTAAAAATCCTTTAGGAGAAGTAACTCCTCCATCAATATAATTAAATTCCAATTTTATAACCCCCTTGTATAATGTAGCCATAATATTTGATAGAAAACTTAATTCAATTCTAACGAAGATTACAGCCAATCATGATTTTATTATTAATTTATATTTTGTTATTGTGTAGATATATGCAATATGCAAAGTTCAATTACTCAGTCCACTTTGTTTATGCATATATCTATACTTTTCAAAAATATTGTTAATCTATTAAAATGCTGGTGAAATTAAGTTTAGTCCTTCATTTTCTTTAAAGCCTAAAACAATATTCATGTTTTGAATGGCTTGCCCAGCAGCCCCTTTAATCATATTATCTATTGCACTTATAATTATTATTTGATCTTTTCTGTGATTTAAGTGAAGTGAAATATGGCAGTTGTTTGATAATTTCACATTTTTTATTGAAGCAATATCTCCTAAAGGTAACACTTGAATAAACTCTTTATCTTTATAAAAATTTGTATACAAGTTATGAATAGAATTAATATCAACTTTTTCTTTAGGAGTACAATAAATTGTAGATATTATTCCGCGATTTATTGGAAGTAGGTGAGGAGTAAAAGTAATGCTTACATTAGTTTTAGCAATAGTTGAAAGTATCTCTTCTATTTCAGGAGTGTGTCTATGTTCACCAATTTTATATGGAGCAAAATTTTCATTTTCTTCAGGAAAATGTGTATTTAAACTTAATGATCTTCCAGAACCAGTAGTACCAGATTTGGAATCACATATTATTCCTTTTGGTTCGATTAAAGAATTTTTTAATAAAGGCATCAAGCCAAGTTCTATACTTGTTGGATAACATCCAGGATTAGCAATTAATGAAGAAGTTTTTATTTTTTCTTTATTTAATTCAGGAAGTCCATAAATGCTTTTATTATGAAGCTCAGGCTCAGAAAAATTTTTTCCATACCAATATTTATATTCATGTTCATTACTTAATCTAAAATCTGCTCCCATATCAATACAAATTTTATTATTCCCTATTATTTTTTTTGCTATACCTTCACTTAATCCATGAGGTAATGCAGTAAATATAACCTTACTTTTTTCAATAACTTCATCCATATTTGTACATATTAAATTAGTTTTACCTAAAAAATTTTTATATATAGTGTCAATTTCCTCTCCATTAAAAGAAACGGAGCTTATAGCTCCAATTTCTATTTTAGGATGATTTAATAATATTCTTAATAATTCAACACCAACATAACCAGTTGCCCCAATTATTCCAACTTTAATCATACATTTCATCCCCTTTGAATTGGTGTATAAATTTTTTTAGTTCCATTATTTGAAATTTTACTGATTCACTAGAAGGACCACCTATTACATTTCGTTCCTCTACACAAGTATATAAATTTATAGCTTTATATACATCATCTTCAAAAATAGGAGAGTAGTATTTTAATTCTTTAAGAGTTAAGTCTTCAATCATTTTAGTATCTTTTATACACTGAAGAACTATTCTTCCTACTATTTCATGTGCATCTCTAAAAGCACATCCTTTTTTTACAAGATAATCAGCTAAATCAGTTGCATTAGTAAAACCTAATGCTGCACTTTTTTTCATGTTATCTTTATTTACTTTCATGGTTTTAATCATTCCAGAAAAAGTTTTTAGTGATAAGGTAACAGTATCTAAAGCATCAAATAATGCTTCTTTGTCTTCTTGCATATCTTTGTTATAAGCTAAAGGAATACCTTTCATTACAGTTAAAAGTGTTATGAGATCACCATAAACTCTACCTGTTTTACCCCTTATTAATTCAGCAACATCTGGATTTTTTTTCTGCGGCATAATACTACTTCCAGTACTGTAACCATCATCAAGTTCAATGAAATTAAATTCTCCTGTACACCAAAGAATAATTTCTTCAGAAAATCTAGATAAATGCATCATTATTAGAGAAAGTACAGATAAAGTTTCAATTACATAATCTCTATCTGAAACAGAATCTAAGCTATTTAATGTAATTTTAGAAAAGCCAAGATTTTTAGCAACCATGTTTCTATCAATTGGATAAGTAGAAGTAGCTAAAGCTCCACTACCCAAAGGCATTTCATCAACCCTTTTGTAAGCATCATTTATTCTACCAATATCTCTTTTAAACATTTCAGAATAAGCCAAAAGATGATGAGCAAATGTTATTGGTTGTGCTTTTTGCATGTGAGTATATCCTGGCATTATAGTTTCTATATGTTCTTTAGACTTTTCTAATAAAACTTCTTCTAAATATAAAATATCTTTTTTTAAGTTTACAAGTGCCTTTTTTAGATATAATCTTAAATCTAATGTTACTTGATCATTTCTACTTCTTGCAGTGTGAAGCATTTTTCCATATTCACCAATGTAATATGTTAGAGTACTTTCTACAAAACTATGAATATCTTCAGAGGTTAAATCTACATTAATAACATCATTGTCCATTCTTTTTAAAATTTCTAAAAGACCTGATGTGATTTTTAAACTAGCTTCTTTTGATATTATATTTTGTTCTCCAAGCATTGCAGCGTGAGCTAAACTGCCTTCAATATCTTCTCTATACATTCTTGAATCTACATTTATAGACGAATTAAAATCATTAACTAATTTATCAGTACCCTTTTTAAATCGTCCACCCCAAAGCTTCATAATTATTTAACCTCTTTCTTTAACATTTTAGACATTTTAGCTCTAACAACAGTAGGAAGACCATATAGTGTTATAAATCCAGCGGAATCATTTTGATTATAAACTGCATCTTCACCAAAAGTAGCATATTCTTCGCTGTATAATGAATAAGGAGAAGTCATACCTGCATTAACAATATTTCCTTTATATAATTTTAATTTAATTTCTCCAGTTACTGTTTCTTGTGTCTTTTTAACGAATTCAGATAAAGCTTCTCTAAGAGGAGTAAACCAAAGACCGTTATAAACTAAATCAGCAAATTTTAATGATATTTGTTCTTTATAATGAGAAGTTTCTTTATCTAAACAAAGTTCCTCTAAATCTTTATGTGCTTTATAAAGAATAGTACCTCCTGGAGTTTCATATACACCTCTTGATTTCATACCAACAAGTCTATTTTCAACCATATCTGTTATACCAATAGCATTTTTGCCACCAATTTTATTTAATTCATCTAATAAAGCAACAGCATCCATTTTTTCTCCATTTAATGCAATGGCGTTACCTTTTTTAAAGGTTAAAGTAATATATGTTGGTTCATTAGGTGCTTTTTCTAAAGAGTTAGAAAGCTCTAAAATTTCATCATATTTAGGTTCATTTTTAGGATCTTCTAAATCTAATCCTTCATGACTTAGGTGCCATATGTTTTTATCTTTACTATAATTAGTTTCATGATTTATTTTTATAGGAACATTTTTTGCTTCTGCATAAGCAATTTCCTCTTCTCTTGATTTAATATCCCAAGTTCTCCATGGTGCAATTATTTTCATATCTGGATCAAAGGCTTTAACAGCTAATTCAAATCTTACTTGATCATTACCTTTTCCAGTACATCCGTGACATATTGCATCAGCACCTTCAGCTTTTGCTATTTCTACTAATCTTTTTCCTATTAGTGGTCTAGCGAAAGAAGTACCAAGAAGATATTTGCCTTCATAGATAGCTCCAGCTTGAATAGTAGGGAAGATGTAATCTTCAACGAATTCTTTAGTTAAATCTTCTATATATAATTTTGATGCCCCAGTTTTTATTGCTTTTTCTTCTAATCCATCTAATTCATCTTTTTGGCCAACATTTCCGCAGACTGCGATAACTTCACAGTTATAATTTTCCTTAAGCCAAGGAATAATTATTGAAGTATCTAATCCTCCAGAATATGCTAAAACAACTTTATTTAATTTACTCATTTAAAAGCCCCCTTAATTAATATTGAAATGTATATTAAATATTGTGTTCAAAAAAACATTTTTTATAATTATACAATCATATGCATAAATAATCAATAGCTTTATGAATAAAAATAACATAAAAATAATGACAAAATTATTTAGAAAGATTCATTTAAAAAGTTTTATTTTAATTATTTTATAAAAATATTAAAAAATAGGGGTGTTTTTTAATGAAATAATATAAAATGGTAATATAAATTCAATTAGTAATTATAAAAATGATAAAATGAAAAAAATACTAAATTAATAATTATAAAGATATATGTAAAAATATACAAAGGGAATATATAAATATTCATAATAAATGCATAAATATAAAATAGGAGGATGATAATAATGTTATTATTACATAGGTGGGATAATTTAACTTAACTTTTAATGAAGAATTTAAAGAATCAAGATTTAACTTAAGTAGATTTAAAAATATTACTGCTGTGAATATTAATATTAATATTAATATTCACTTTAAAATATAGTATAAAATAAAAGGCTCTGTTTTAAATGTGTGTTAATATATGCAATAGGAAAAGTTCAATTGCTCCGCCCACTTTGCTTATGCATATATCAACACTCTACTAAAACAGAGCCAAATAAAAAAAAGATGAGGTATAAACCCTCATCTTTTAAAAAAAGTATTATTTCATAGAATCAGCTGATCCTAAGATGTTATCAATCTTTGATTCAACAACTTCTTGGATTGCAGTTCTTGCAGCACCAAGATAAGCTCTTGGATCGAAAACTTCTGGTTTTTCTCCGAAAGTTTTTCTTATTGCAGCAGTCATAGCTAATCTTAAGTCTGTATCCATATTTATTTTACATACAGCCATTGAAGAAGCTTTTCTTAACATATCAACTGGAATACCTTTAGCGTTTGCTATTTTTCCACCGAATTCATTACAAGTTGCAACTGTGTTAGCATCAACAGCTGATGCACCATGAAGAACGATTGGGTAACCAGGTAATTTAGCTTGAATTTCTTCTAATATGTTGAACTTTAGTTCTGGTTTAGCATCTGGTGGGAATTTAACAGCTCCGTGTGAAGTTCCGATAGCTATAGCTAATGAATCAACTCCAGTTCTGTTAACAAAATCAACAGCTTGATCTGGATCAGTATAAACGTGAGAATCAGCAACAACGTCATCTTCAACTCCTGCTAATACTCCAAGTTCAGCTTCAACAACAACTCCTCTAGCGTGAGCGTAGTCTACAACTTCCTTTGTTTTCTTAACATTTTCTTCATAATCAAAATGAGATCCGTCAAACATTACTGATGTGAAACCAGCATCTATAACTTCTTTAACAGCTTCAAAACTTGGACCGTGATCTAAGTGAAGAGCAACGTCTACTCCAGTTTCAGCTATAGCAGCATCTACCATTGCTTTTAAGTAGTTAGCTCCAGCATATTTAATTGCTCCAGTTGAACATTGAAGAATTACTGCTGAATTTCTAGCTTTTGCTCCATTAATAACACCTTGGATTATTTCCATATCGTTGATGTTGAAAGCACCGATAGAATATCCACCTTCGTAAGCTTTTTTAAACATTTCTTTTGTAGTAACTAATGCCATGTTAATTGTACCACCTTTCAAATTTTCAAATTATGGTTCACGATTAAAGTTAACCGTATAAAATCAATTATAAACTATACTGCTTGTATTTTCTACATTTAACGAGTTAAAATTAAAAAAAATCATTATATATGCAGTGTTTTTTGGAATATATTTTAATTATTATAATTAATTTACATAATAATTATATTTTATAATATATTTTCTAGATTAGGAATTTGTAATTTTCTCATATTTCTAGAACTGTATTTCAATGCATGTAATGTAGCGTTTGCCTCAGATGTATCATTATGAGATAAATACACTGAAAGTTTGGCTGAATCAGTAACAAGTATATCTACTTCTTGATGACTAAGATATACTGAAGTTATAAAGTTTTTATTTTGAATCATATCCATTAATTCTATTGACTTTATATAAGCATCTTCATTTTTACCTTCAATAATATTAAGTTCTATTTCTTCTGTAACATTTTCAATATTATCGCATAATTTTAATATTGAGACATTAGCAAAATAAACAAATATCATTATAAAAAGAAAAAGTAGTATTGAAGCTTTAACATTCTTCATTAATTACCCTCCTTATCATAATCATTATAAAGTTGATATTTAAAATTGCCTTCAGTATCATACATAGCTATTAAAACATCCTTAATTGAATTTATATTATGATTTTTAAGGACATTAAGTATCCAGTCTTTATCTTTTTTTATACTTGTTAAAGCATTGTTATTTATTTTTCCATCAGATACTAATACCTTAGGTAATTTTACCTCCTTTGTTTTAGCAGTATTGTCACTAGATTTTGATTGAGATTGTGAATTATAATCTTTAGGCAAAATTGATAGTTGCCCTCCATTTTCTAAAATGGCACATTGAATTTCATCAAGATTAAAATAATTTGCAATTCTTAATTCTTCTAATAATTCATCTATATTTAATTGTTGTTTTTTTAGTGCAATATAATTTATTTTGCCATTATATATTAATATAGTTGGCTCACCATCAATAATTTTTCTAGCACGTTGGGACTTTAAGTCTATTACACTAAGCATAGTTTTTAAAAATAGTAATGTAATAATTGGAATTATACCAAGTAATAATGGAAGTCTAGAATCTTGCATTGGTAAAGCGGCCAAATCTGAAATCATAATAGTTATTACAAATTCATAAGGTTCAAGTTCACCTATCTGACGTTTTCCCATTAAACGCATTACTACAACTACTAAAGAATATAAGATTGTAGTTCTAATAAAAATGATAAACATATAAAACACCTCGCATAGATAATATTTGTAATATTTCGTTGGAATATGCAAAATAGAAAATAAATTTATCTTTTTATGGGAAATTAGATATAATATAATATAGGACAACTAGAATTTTATGGAGGAGATAATTAATGAATTCAATAGCCTATAATATCAATAATAAAGAACTGAATTCTACTAATACTTTTTATGATATATTATCTAAAGATATATTAGAAGTTAATAATATAGCATTATGTAAACTAAATGGAAAATATCATGAATTAAGAGAAATTATTGACGAATGTGGAAAAATAGAAGCAATACCATTTAACACAGAAATTGGATTAAATATATATACGAGAACTTTACAATTCATATTTATTAAAGCTACGTTAGATTTATTTCCAAATTCAAAAATTAAGATAGAACATTCAATCAGTAAGGGATTATTTGGAGAAATAATCAAAGAAAATCCTTTAAGCGACAAAGATATAAACTTAATTAAAGAGAAAATGAAGGAAATTATTTCAACAGATGTACCTATAAATAGCATAAAAGTTTCTAAAAATGAAGCTATTAATATATTTAAGAAATATGGAATGGAAGATAAAATTTCACTTTTACAATATTCTAATCTTAATGAGGTAAGATTATATGAATTAGAAGATAGATATGATTACTTTTATGGTCATATGGCATATTCAACAGGAGTTATAAAAGCTTTTGATTTAATTTATTATGAATCAGGATTTATATTAAGAAGCCCTGAAAAAGAAAATTTAAATGAACTTCCACAATATAAAGAAGAAAGAAAGTTAAGAAATATATTTTTTGAAACAGAAAAATGGCTTAGTATATTAGATATTGGAGAAGTAGGAACTTTAAATGAAAAACTTTCTAGTAATGAAGTACAAAGTTTAATATTAACTTCAGAAGCATTACATGAAAAGAAGATTGCTAATATAGCAGATCAAATAGCGAACAAAAAAGATTCTAAAATAGTTCTTATTGCAGGCCCATCATCTTCAGGAAAAACTACATTTGCCAATAGACTTGCAATACAACTTAAAGTTAATGGATTAGTGCCTCAATCATTGTCATTAGATGATTATTTTGTAGAGCGAGTAAATACACCTAAAGATAAAAATGGAGATTATGATTATGAATCTATTTATGCGTTAGATTTAGAATTAATTAATAAATCACTTACAGCTTTAATGAATGGCGAAGTTGTTGATATTCCTACTTATAATTTTTTAACAGGAAAAAGAGAATGGAATGGGAATAAGATAAAATTACATGAAAATGGTGTATTAATATTAGAAGGAATTCACGGATTAAATCCTATATTAACATCAGACGTTGATCAAAATAAAATTTTCAAAGTATATATTTCAGCATTGACTCAATTAAATTTAGATAATCATAATAGAATATCAACAACGGATGTTCGAAAAGTTAGAAGAATAGTTAGAGACTCATTAAGTAGAGGGCATGATGCAGAAGCAACCCTTAAAATGTGGCCTTCAATAAAAAAAGGAGAAAAAAATAATATATTTGTTTATCAAGATAAAGCTGATGTCATGTTTAATTCAACATTAGTGTATGAATTAGGATTATTAAAACCTTATGCATTAAAAGAATTAAATAAGGTTAAGGAAGATAGTCCAGTATATACAGAAGCAGCAAGATTAAAATCTATATTAAATTTCTTTAAAGAAGTAGATTCTAGTTATGTACCTATGAATTCAATACTTAGGGAATTTATAGGCGGAAGTTGTTTCTATGAGTATTAAATATATTAGGCATATGAAAATAAATAACAATCATACTAACTAGTTATTTATTTGAATGTGCCTTACCTTAATAAGATATGTTTTAAATTTAAAAACATATCTTTTTTCTTACCCCTTGACTATATTAATTAAATTATGCATTCTATATATGGATAATAAATTGAATTTTAATTTTTATAAATAAATTTTTAAATAAAATGTTAATGAGAGGGGGTATTTAGTAAAATGTTATTATATTTTACTAAGTAATGTTTATGAAAAGTTTAGGTGTTTTTGATATTTTAGGACCAATAATGATAGGTCCATCTAGTTCTCATACAGCAGGAGCTGCAAGACTTGGAAAAATTGCAAGAATAATAGCTGGTAATGAAATAAAGGAAGTAACATTCTTATTACATGGTTCTTTTGGTAAAACATATAAAGGGCATGGAACAGATAGGGCTTTAGTTGCAGGTATTTTAGGCATGGAACCAAGTGATGAAAGACTTAGAGATTCTATGGAAATAGCAAGAGAAAGAGGAATGAATTTTTCATTTAAAGAAGCTGATTTAGGTGATGTACATCCTAATACAGTTAAATTTTTAATGAATACAGTAAAGGATACATATTGTGAAGTTGTTGGATCATCTATTGGTGGTGGAAATATTCAAATTTCTGAAGTTAATGGTAATCCAGTTGAGTTTACTGGAAATTATGAAACGTTAATAGTTTCTCAAAGAGATTTACCAGGAGTTATACATAGTGTAACTAGTATTTTATCAAAGGAAAATATAAATGTAGCTTTTATGAAAGTTTTTAGAAACCATAAAGGTAAAGATGCTACAATGATTTTTGAAATGGATAACAAAGTTAGTGAAAAAGCTATAAACGAAATAGAAAAGTTAGAGTTAGTAAATAGGATTATTTCAATAAGTCCAGCAAAGGAAGGTGAGTAAAAATGCTTGCAAGAACAGGGGAAGAGCTATTAAAAATTTGTAAGGAAAATAATATATCTTTAAGTGAATATGCTATAAGATGTGAAGTTGAAGAAAAAGGGTTGACAAGAGAAGAAGTAATAGAAAAAATGAGAAAAAATTTAAATGTTATGATAGCTGCAGCAAAGGAAGGAACAGAAAAAGAAGTATATTCTGTTAGTGGTCTTATTGGTGGAGATGGACATAAGTTATATGAGTATTCAAAATCTAAGAAAACATTGACTGGTAGAGCAACTACAATAGCTATGGCAATGGCACTTGCTTCATCAGAAGTAAATGCATCTATGGGTAAAATAGTAGCATGTCCTACAGCTGGATCATGTGGGATACTTCCAGCTGTTATTTTAGCAGCAGGGGAAATTCTTGAATTAAATGAAGATGAACTTATAAAAGGATTATTAGCGGCAGCAGCAGTTGGGCTTATTATAGGTCTTAATGCAACATTATCTGGAGCAGAAGGAGGTTGCCAAGCTGAGTGTGGTTCAGCATCAGCCATGGGAGCAGCAGCTGTTGTAGAAATGATGGGTGGAACTCCAAAGATGAGCTTGGATGCTGGTTCTATAATACTTCAAAATATATTAGGATTAGTATGTGATCCCGTTGCAGGTTTAGTTGAAATACCATGTGCAAAAAGAAATGCACAAGGAGCAATAACAGCACTTTGCACTGCAGATATGGTTATGGCAGGTATTGAAGCTAAAATACCATTTGATGAAGCTGTAACTGCTATGTACAAGGTAGGAAAAAGCTTACCACCAGCATTAAGAGAAACTGCAATGGGCGGAATAGCAACAACACCTACTGCATTAAGACTTAAAAAACAAGTTTTTGGTGAGGAATAGATTAATTTATTATAATAGATTTTCTTGATTTTTTTACATTAATGGTATAATCTAAATATTATAGAAAACAAAATATTGAATTAATAACTAGGGGTGCTGATATATCAGCTGAGATTGGAAAAAGTGATTTCCTAGACCCTTATAACCTGATTTGGCTAGTACCAACGGAGGGAAGGATAAATATAAGACAAAATAGTTTATATTATGTAGCCCTTGGGCTACATTTTTTTTGGTTAAATATAGGTAATGAAGAGAGGATGAAGAAAAATGTTTAAGGCATTAACTATAGCAGGATCAGATAGTTGTGGAGGCGCAGGTATTCAAGCTGATTTAAAATCTTTTTCAGCCAATGGGGTATATGGAATGAGCGTTATTACAGCAATAACAGCACAAAATACAATGGGGGTTTTTGGAATACAAGATATAAATCCAGAAATTATTGAATCACAAATAAATGTTATTTTTGATGACATTATTGTGGATGCAATAAAGATAGGTATGGTTTCAAAAATTGAATCTATAAAAGCTATATCAAGAGGTTTGAGAAAAATTGAAAATTTACCTAAGGTAGTCTTAGATCCAGTTATGATTTCGAAAAGTGGATTTAATTTATTATCTCCAGATGCTAAAGAGGTATTAATTGAAGAATTATTTCCATTAGCAACTTTAATAACTCCAAACCTTCCAGAAGCAGAAGAGATATTAGGAATGAAAATAAGCAATTTAGATGAAATGAAAGAAGCAGCTAAGAAATTACAAGAATTAGGACCAAAGTATGTGTTGGTTAAAGGTGGACATTTAGAAGATGATGCAACTGATTTATTGCTTTATGGAGATGAGTTTGTTTTCCTTCCACAAAAAAGAATAAATACAGTTCACACTCATGGGACAGGATGTACTTTATCATCAGCAATTGCAGCAAACTTAGCAAAGGGATTAGATATTAAAGAATCAGTTATAAATGCAAAAGAATATATAACAGGTGCAATAGAAAATGGTTTTTCAATAGGAAATGGTGTAGGTCCAACACATCATTTTTATAAATTTTATTAAAATAAATACACTATTATTAAAAAGGAGATGTAAAATTAATGATTAATGAAATATTAGATAAGGTTGGAAGCTTATTAGCAGAGGTTAGGGAAAAAAAACCATTAGTACATAGTATAACTAATTATATAACAGCTACAGATTGTGCAAATGTGATTTTAGCAGTTGGTGGTTCTCCAACTATGGCTGATTATGTTAAAGAAGTTGAAGAAATTGCAAGTATTTCATCAGCAGTAGTTTTGAATATGGGAGTTATAAGTGATGATATGGTTGAAGCTATGATTCTTGCAGGAAAGAGTGCTAATAAAAATAATGTACCAGTTATTTTTGATCCTGTTGGAGCAGGTGTTGCTAATTTTAGAAATGAAAGTGCAGAAAAGATATTAAGTGAAGTAAAGATAGATATAATTAGGGGAAATATTTCTGAAATCAAATTTATATGCGGATTAAGTTCTGAAACAAAAGGTGTTGATGCTTCGGAAAGTGATATGAACATGAGTAATGATAAAAAAGTAATAGTAGCACAAGAGTTAGCAAAAAAATTAAATTGTACAGTAGCAATTACAGGAGTAGATGATATTATTTCAGATGGAAAAAGAAATGTAGTTTTATCTAATGGCCATAAAATGCTTGCAAATATTACTGGGACAGGATGCATGAGTAGTGCATTATGCGGGGTCTTTGCTGGAGCTAGTGATGATTATTTTATAGCAGCCATATGTGCAATTTTAACAATGGGTATAAGTGGTGAAATCGCGTATGAAAAATCTAAGGGAATTGGAATGGGAACTTTCCACATTTCACTTATTGATGCTATTAGTATGATGAATGAAAATATTATAAAGGAAAAGGCGAGGGTAAAGATTAATTGAGAAGTGAGAATTGAAAATTGATAGTATAGGAATAAATTCAATTGTGGAATTTAAAAATATGTTATTGAAATGAGGAGAGTTTATGAATAATAAAATAGATTATAGTATTTATCTTGTTACAGATAGGGATTTAATGAGCACTGAAACTTTAGAGGAGGCTGTAGAACAATCAATACTTGGAGGAGCTACATTAGTTCAACTAAGAGAAAAAGAATGTTCATCGCATGATTTTTATGAAACAGCATTAAAAATAAAAAAAATAACACAAAAATACAATATACCATTAATAATAAATGATAGAGTTGATATAGCTTTAGCTGTTGATGCAGATGGAATTCATATAGGACAAAGCGATTTACCAGCAACTATTGTGAGAAATATAATTGGAGAAGATAAAATTCTTGGAGTTTCAGCTGGTAATTTAGATGAAGCCTTAAAGGCACAAAAAGATAGCGCAGATTATATAGGGGTTGGAGCAATGTATTCAACTGGAACTAAGAAAGATGCAACGTCAACAACTATGAATGAATTAAAGAAAATAATGAAAAAAGTATCAATACCTGTAGTTGTGATAGGGGGAATAAATAAGGAACGAATTAAAGATTTTAATGGAATAAATATAGATGGATTAGCTATAGTATCGGCTATTATAGCACAAAAAGATATTGAAAAAGCCACAAGAGAATTAAAAGAAGAATTTTTAAAAATTAGATAGTTTAGGATTATTTATATAAAATCATACCATAAGTAAATACAAAAAGTAGTCTTAAACATTGAAAATACTTGTTTAAGGCTATTTTTATATTGATAGGAATTTATAGGACTTTTGAACCATGAAATGTTGATAAAGTCTGATATTAGATGTTTTTAAAGTTGACAATATACAATGAATAATTGAAAATTAAGGATAAAGGCTTCAAGGAGAAGGATAGAAGAACGAAATATAAAATGTACTGTATGAAAGTTTAGAATAATGTTAGAAAGAATATTATTAGTAATTTATACATTTTTTATGTAGTTAAAAATGTAAGAGTATGCTAGTATATTTAAATAATAATCGTTACTGATAATGTTTTTCTTTTGTATTTAGTGATTAAAGCATTACTATATTTTTAGTGTGAAAGATATGTATATTTTATAAGAAACTTTCACTATTCAGTAAAAAATTAATTATTTAAGTTGGAGGGATATATGAGAGTTGTTAATGTCTCGAGCCTCAAAGGAGATGAAATTCTAGGAAGGCAGATTTATGATGAATTAGGCAGGGTTTTACTTAATGTTGGAGTAAAATTAAAACCTTATTATATTGAAAAAATTAAAGAAATGGGAATTAATTCAGTGTACATTAATGATGATATATCAAAAGATGTTATTATTGAAGAAAGCATTTCTCAAAAAACAAGGCAAATGAGCAAACATGCTGTTAAGCAAATGATTCAAACATATTGTCGTGAAGGAAAGACTGATAATAGAAGTGTTATGAATTCAGTTAACTCAGTTATTGAAGATGTACTATTAAATAAAAGTGTTTTGATAAATGTTGGAGAAATAAGTACAAGTGATAACAATATATATTCGCATTCGGTAAATGTATGTGTATTGTCTACAATAATAGGAACTCATATGGGATACAGTATGTTAAAGCTTAAAGATATAGCAGCAGGTGCATTACTGCACGATATAGGTAAGATAAAAATTATGAATGATAAGAAACTTTTAGCAGAGTTTAAGACTAAGGAAGAATTAGATAAATATATTAGATTAATGCATCCAAAGGTTGGATATGATTTTTTAGGAGAGCAGTATATTTGGAATGCATCTGTCAAGGTAGTTGCCTTAATGCATCATGAAAGAAGTGATGGTAGTGGTTATCCTTTAAAATTAAAATGTGATGAAATAAATCAAATTGCAAAGATAGTATCTATATGTGATGTATTTGATAATTTGATATCAGGTAGAAATATGGAGGAAAGTAAAACTATATCTGAGGTTATTGAATATCTTGTAGGTATGAGTAACATTTATTTTGATGCAGAAATAGTCGAAAAATTTACTAGTAATATAGCTGCATTTCCAACTGGTTGTGGAGTTATTTTAAGTTCAAATGAAAAGGGTTTAGTTGTAAGGCAAAATAACTCAATGCCAATGCGACCTGTGGTAAAAGTTATATATGATAAAGTAGGAAATATGCTTTTAGAACCTTATGAAATTGATTTATTAGAAGAATTAACTATTTTTATTACAAAAACTTGTGAAATTTAGATTTTTGGAGGGATTTTATGAGTTATGAAGATAAGTACACAAATATTAGACATTCATATGATTGTCTAAAATTAATTAATTATACTTTTCAGAAATTTTTAGATGTAGATAGTATTAATTATCAGATTGAGTTAAAAAAATCATTAGAAGAAATTGGTTTGCTTTTTGAATTGGATAGAATTTATATCTATTATTTTTCTGAAGACCCTACTTTTATGCAAATAGAATGTCAATGGAATAAAAAAGATATAAAACCAAAAAGAGAAATACAACAAGATGAGGTAGTTTATGCTCTTCCATGGCTTATACGTGAGATTAAGAATAATGATTTTGTTGCAATAAATAATATGGATGAGCTTCCTGCTGAAGCGGTATTTGAAGAAGAAGCCTTTTTAAAGGAAGGAATAAAAGCTTCTCTTATAATTCCATTAAAAAATGAAAACAAATTAATTGGGTTTATAGGCTATGAAAGTTTGTCAAAACCTATTATATGGGAAGAGGATCAAGTAAAAATATTAAGAGATATTTCAAGAGCTTTTTCATATACAAGAGCAAGAATTATAAATGAAAAAGCGTATGAATCAACTCTTAATGGACAAGCAATTTTACTCAATAATTCTGAATCACAGATTTGGGCTTTGAGGAATGTTACTTCTTATGCAACTGTTAATGAAGCTCATGCAAAATTTTTTGGAAAGAAGAAAAAGAACTTAGAGTATCAAGATTTATACGATATATTTGATATAGATACTGCAAATAAGTTGTCTGAAAATAACTGGGATTTATTTCAAAAAAATGAGCCGGCAGAAAAAGAACTTGAGATTAAGAATTGGAAAGGTGAAAATAGGTTACTTAAAATTAAAAGTAAGCCCCAGAGAGATGAAGTAGGTAATATTAAGTTTATTATTTGTACTGCTGACGACATTACAGAGCAGAGGATAGCAGAAACTGAGCTATACAAGGCAAAAGAACAGGCAGAAGCAGCCAATATAGCAAAGGGTCAGTTCCTTGCCAATATGTCTCATGAAATAAGAACACCAATGAATGGAATATTAGGATTTCTTGAATTGTTGAAATCAACTAATATGTCTTTAGAACAAAAAGAATTTATACGTGAAGCAAAAGCCGCTTCAGAGATATTATTACATATTATTAATGATATATTGGATTTTTCAAAGATCGAAGCTAGAAAGTTAACTATGGAGAATATTGGTTTTAACTTAAGAAATATTATTGAAGATGCAGTTTCTCTCCTTGCTCATAAGGCAGCAGAAAAAGGAGTTCAACTTTATACTATGATTAACCTAGGTGTTCCTGAAGAGGTTGTTGGCGATCCAGCAAGGCTTAGCCAGATATTAAATAATCTTATAAGTAATGCAGTAAAATTTACTGAATGTGGTGAGATTTCTGTTACAGTTGATTGTTTAGAAGAAGAGAATGGAACAGCCATGCTTAATTTTCAAGTAAAGGACACTGGAATTGGAATTCATAAGGACCATATTAATACAATCTTTCAATCTTTTAGCCAAGGGGATTCTTCTACAACTAGAAAGTATGGAGGAACAGGACTCGGACTTGCGATATCTAATGAATTGGTCAAAATGATGGGTGGTAAAATTCATGTTGAAAGTGTACTAGGGGAAGGATCTACTTTCAAATTTAATGTGAGATTGAAGATTACTAAGAGAGCTTCAGAGCAGAAATTTGCGTTTGAAAAGCTTAATGGTGTGAATATTTTGATTGTTGATGATAATACGAATAATAGGAAAATTATGAGTTCATATATTCAAGGAAATGGTTTAAAGGTATTTGAAGCCCAAAATGCTACTAGTGCTATGACCACAATTTTTTCAAATGCAAATACAGAAAACAAAATAAGTGTTGCTATTATAAACTACCAAATGTCTGATATGAGTGCTTATGAACTTGCAACTACATTAAAAACAATACCTTTTGCAAAGGATATTAAACTAATACTTTTAACTTCAGTAGCTCAAAAAGTAGAGGCTAAAGTTGCAAAGGAATATGGCTTTTCATCGTATTTGGGTAAGCCTGTAAGAAGAGACGACTTACTTGCTTGTATTGCTATGGCATTGGGATTGAAAAAAGAAGATAAAGAAGAACATCAAGTTATAATGAAACATGTAGTTAAAGAAGTTAAGAATGCATTAAAACCGAGGATTTTATTGGTTGAAGACAATGAAATGAATCGTAAAATTGTTATAAGTATGCTTAAATCTCGTAATATGACTTGTGATGTGGCTGTAGATGGTAGTGAAGCATTAAAAGCAGTGTCAGAAAAAGATTATGATGTTGTTTTTATGGATTGCCAGATGCCAATAATGGATGGATATGAATGTACATCTAAAATAAGGTTGATTGAAGGAGATAAAAAGCATACTACAATTATTGCAATGACTGCTAATGCCATGGAAGGTGACTCAGAAAAGTGTATTGAATCTGGAATGGACGAGTATATTAGCAAGCCTATTAATTTTGATACTATGTTTAATATGATAGAAGTGAATATTAAAGAGAGGGAGCTTAGAGCTGATTATATTAGTATAATAGATAATAATATTGATCATTTTGTTGAAATCACAGGACTTGAAAAAGATGATGCGAGAGAAATATTTGAAGACTATATAAAATATTTGCCAAATTTATTGGCAGGTATTAATGATGCCATTGAAAGTAATGATTTTAAGAAATTAGCAAAGTTGACTCATGAGTTAAAAGGTTCCACTGGAACTTTAAGAATAACGTCTATTTATGAATTAGCAATAAAGCTTGAGGAAAAAACTACGAAAAGAGAAATAGATGAATGTGCTAGGCTTTTTATTAAAATAAAGGAGTTGTTTTATTAAGTAGATGCATTAGGTGATACTCAAAAATTTAGTAATTAAATTTAAAAAAATAAGAGATATAGGGGAGTTTTTAGTATGAAAAAGGTATTAATCATTGATGATTCATCATATATGCGAATGTTTTTAAAAAAAATTATTCAAAAAGGAGGTTCGTATACGATATTTGAGGCATCAACTAAAGATGATGCAATAGAGATGTTTAAAACTGAGAAACCAGATATTGTAACTTTAGATTTGAATATTTCTGCGGTTATGAGGGAAGGTATTGATACATTAATTGATATAATGAGTATTGATCCTGAAGCAGTTGTAATTATTGTATCAGCGTCGGGATACGAAAATTTTAAAGATGAATGTATTGAATTGGGAGCTAAGAGTTATATTAAGAAACCATTCGATACTGAGACTATATTAAAGACATTAGAAGAATATAAATAAAAAAAGCCTAGTGATGATAACACTAATCAATCCTTAGAACAAAAGCATATAATCCAAATATTACATTTGGTATTAGTTGCTTTCACATAGTGCTTATTTTGTTTTAGGGATATTGGATTTAACGGAATATATTAACAAAAAGGATGCTAATCTTGCGAGGATGGGGCATCTTTTTGTTTGCGTTTAATCTCAAGATCAAGACCAATAACAACCTGTAATTTATCTATTAGCGAAAAGAGTTTATCAGGTATATGAAACAAATGACAAGTTATTACATTTCATATTTAAAATTTTTATAAGTTAAAGTTTACATTTTGAATTGAAGAGATCTTTTAGTATATAGAAGACAACACAATCGATTGAAAAAATCTTCAAAAATAAACTTAATTTATAAGAAGGGATGATAAATATGAATAATGATAACAAGAAATTTGATGCTGTATTTGAAGGCGGAGGAGTAAAGGGTGTAGCTTTCGTAGGAGCCATAGCTAAACTTGAGGAGGAAGGATATTCAATAGAAAGATGTGCAGGAACATCAGCAGGAGCTATAATATCAGCACTTTTAGCAGTAGGATATACAGCAGCAGAAGTAAAAGAGATTATGCTTAATACAGATTATAATAATTTCTTAGATAAAAATATATCTATATTAAGTACTGGGAATATATTAGAAAAAGCATCTCATATGTACAATTTATTTACAGACAAAGGTTTTTATAGTGGAGATTACTTTGAAAAATGGATAGACAAGCTTCTTAAAGCAAAATTAAAAACTAAATTTAAGGATGTATGTGTCAATGGTAAGTCAAGATTAAAAATAATTGCTGCTGATATAACTAATAGCACTATGTTAATATTGCCTGATGATCTTAAAAAATATGGAATAGATCCTATGGAATTTGAAATATCAAAAGCTGTAAGAATGAGTATGAGTATTCCATTCTTCTTTAAGCCAGTAGAATTAAATACTGATAAAGGTACTAATTTTATTGTGGATGGTGGAATTTTATCTAATTATCCTATATGGATATTTGATTCAGAAGGTAAACCAGAATATCCTACATTTGGATTTAACCTTGATGAGAATGAGTTAAGTTATACAGCACAAGGTAAGACTAATTTCTTATACTATTCATATGATGTATTAAGCACTTGCATTTTTAGTCATAATAGTGAAGATAATTATATTAGAGATAAGGATTTGGTCAGAACAATAGATATACCAACACTTGGAGTGAGTACAACAGATTTTGACTTATCAAAAGAAAAGAGTTTAGCATTATATAAATCTGGATATGATAGCACTGAAAAATTCTTAAAAGAATGGGATTTTGGAAAGTATGTCAAGAATTATAGAGATGCAGCATAAAAGTCTGTATTTGAAGTTAGAGCATAATTTTAGTTAAAGAAATAGCAATGAAAATAAAAGGAGCTATCTTAGAATGATTTTTCAAATCATTAGCTGAGATGGCTCATTTTAATTTTGTTGATACATTTATTTTTATTATTACATAAGTAAAGAATAATTATTTTTAATCTTCAAATAATAAGAATGTTAAAAATATTACAACTAGATTATACAAGGAGGTATATATTTATGAATAATTTTAACGAAAGTCAAACTAAAGAAAACTTAATGAGAGCATTTGCGGGAGAAAGTCAGGCAAGAAATAGATATAACATTGCTGCATCAGTGGCTAAGAAAGAAGGATATTCTATTTTACAAGATTTATTTAACTATACAGCAAATCAAGAAAAAGCTCATGCAAAAGAATTTATGAAAAGATTAAAAGAATTTTCAGGAGAAGACATTACTATAACAGCAGCGTATCCAGCAGAAGTAGAAACAAGTACATTGGTTCTTTTAAGAGCAGCAGAAAAGCATGAAGCAGCTGAACATGATGATATTTATAGTGGTTTTGCAAAAATTGCACGAGAAGAAGGATTTGATGAAATTGGAACATTATTTGATAAGATAGCTTCAATCGAAAAAATTCATTCTAATAGATTCAAAAAATATGCGGATGAATTAGAAAATGGGAATCTATTTAAGAAAATTAATAATGAACAATGGATGTGTACTAATTGTGGATATATTTATGAAGGAACAGAAGCACCAGAAGTATGCCCTGTTTGTGTGCATCCTAAAGGATTCTTTATTCCATTTAAAAATTCACCTTTTGAATAAAGATTGTTAAACTAAAAAGGCTATTACTATTTATTGTTAATTATAAAATGGTAATAGTCTTTTTTGATTAATTAGAAAATACTTTATTAAATGATAATCTTACAACTGGAGATACAATAAGCATATTAAGAGGTAATGCCATAATAAAGTTTCTAATAATACATAATGGATAAATTTTTAATGCTCCACTATTAAAGCCAACAGCTGTTATAGCACCATACATAGACATACAAAGCACCATACCTATTACCATACATGATGAGATAGTTAATATAACCTTAATTGGTTTAGTTTCGTTATTAGGTTTCACAATTTTTAGTGCAATTGGTTTTGCAATTTTACCGACAATAAACACATCTAATAAAAGTGCAACAATAAATCCAAGCCAAAAATCTTTTAAAAGATTATTAAAGAATTGACTATGAAAGCCTTCATTTAATAGCATATTATAAATGGTCATACCTAAAACCATACCAAAGCACATCATTAAAGTAAAAATAAATTTTTGTAATTTTGTTTGTCCCATAATAAAAATTTTCCCCCATATTAAATATTTTTAAAGTCAACTAAGTTGACAAAATGAATTATAACAATTATTCTGTGTTGTGTCAACTTAGTTGACTCGGTGCGGTACTTATTAAATCTGAAATGCAGAAAAATATATGTTACAATATATGAAAATAAAGAATAAGGTGAGAATGATGAAGAGTAATTTAAATATAATAGATTTAATAAGCGAAAAACATATTGTACTCAGACGTGAAGTGGAAGATAGATGGGAAGCTGTAGAAGATGAGGAGATTTCTCATACTGAAGCACTTTTTTTAGCTAAAATTGAAATGGGTAAGATATCTATTGCTGAAGTTGCTAGGCAAGCTAATATATCTCGTCAAGCCATGTATAAATGTGCTAAAAAATTAGAGCTAAGAGGATACTTAAAATTTGTAATAGATGAAAGCAATAATAAATATACAGATCTAACAGAGAAAGGTAAAGATTATTGTAGAAGAAGCAAAGAATTAAAGGAGAGTATAGAAAAAGAAATTTCTGATGTTTTAGGTGAGGAAAATATAAGAATGCTTAAAGAATTATTAAATAAGAGATGGATAAAATAATAATACTATAAGAGTAATATATATATGTAATATATATATGTAATATAAACAAAATAAGCTGTTATGGAATGAGTTATATCATTAGTCCATAACGGCTTTTTATTTTAGATTAATAAAAATTATTCTTCAAATGTAAGAGAAAGTTGACCTTCACCTTTTAATATTACAGTATGTTTATCTATTGGAATATTTAAGAATACATTTGTCAAATTAATACTATTATTAAGATTAAAATAGTATTTTAATTTATCATTTGAATCTTCTATTATTATTACAGTTATTGGTTTCTCAGGTGTGATTAATCTTAATGTTACTTTTTGTCCAATACTTTTATCAAAATGATATATACCTTCAGTGTAAATTTTTGCAGTAGGAACTGGTTCACTTTTATATGCACTGGCTTTTAAAGGTGTATTTATGATTATACAAAAAATAATAAAAATAAAAATAAGTAATTTTTTCATTATATATATTTCACATCCTTTCCTTAGTAGTGTTCTTTATTTAGATAATATTATTACTATTATTTTTAAAATAACTATGCAAATCAGATAAAAATTATATATAAATAAAGTATAGATATATTTAAAATAAAGCGATATTTCTATTGAAGTTTTTTAATATCATATATCTGTAATACAAATATACTTAACAGAATATATTTGTAAAAAGGTTATAACTTACAGAATATTGATTGGAGGGAGCTACAATGGACTTTAGTAAATATAATTCACAAGTAATTAAGGATATAGAGCACTATGTAAGTAGGGCTAAAATAGGGATAATACTAAAATCTGAACAAAAAGAAATTACAAAAGATAATAAGAAAGTAAATACATTTAATTTGATTATTCAACTTAGAAAAGGTGAAGCAATAAAAATAGATGGAAAGAATAATATATATAATTTTACTGTTTCTATTGATGGGAAAGATGTTTATAAAGCAGAAAAATGCAACTATAGAGATGAAGAATTTAGACAGTCTATAAAAGATGCAAAAGAGAGCATTAATTTTATAAATTGTTTTGAAGCATTAGGAAAAATATTTAAAAAGAAAAGAAAATAAATAACTTATATAAGAACTAGTAACTTAAATTATGCTTAATGTTACTAGTTCTTATTTAATATTGATTAATAGATTAGAAAAGAGTTATCTTATTATTAATAATAAGGTATAATTAGGAAATGTTAGAGCATTTAACAGAATAATAATAGAAAAAATTTAAGATATAGGAGTAGACATAATGTATAAGATATTAATTGTAGAAGATGACCTAACTATAGCAAGTATTTTGAAAAATTATTTATGCAAATGGGGATATGAGGCAGAAATTATTTCTGATTTTAACAATGTTATGGAAGACTTTATTAAGTATGATCCACAATTAGTAATATTAGATATTACATTACCTTTTTATAATGGATTTCATTGGTGTACAGAGATTAGAAGAATATCTAAAGTTCCAATAATTTTTGCATCATCAGCAAGTGATAATATGAATTTAATTATGGCTATAAATATGGGGGCAGACGATTTTATTGCTAAGCCTTTTGATTTAAATGTAGTAGTTGCAAAGGTACAGGCTCTAATTAGAAGAACTTATTCATTTCAAGGACAGACAAATATTTTAGAGAGTAATGGAGCTGTTCTTAACTTAGGTGATACAACTCTTACATATAATAATAAAAAAATAGAATTAAGTAAAAATGAATTTAAGATACTGCAAATACTTTTAGAAAATAAAAATAAAACTGTTTCGCGTGACGATATTATGAGGCATCTTTGGAATAGTGATAGTTTTATTGATGATAACACTTTAACTGTTAATGTTACTAGACTTAGAAAAAAGTTAGAAGATATAGAACTTAAGGATTTTATTAAAACTAAAAAAGGTATTGGATATATAGTGGGTGATTAATATGAAGAGAGAATCTATTTTATTTATGATATATTCTTATATTAGAGAAAAGTTAAAAACTATTTTGGTATTTTTTATATTTATACTTATATTTTTTACAGTATATCTTTTGTATCATATATCATTAGAACCAGTCTTATATTCAATGCTATTAACTTGTACATTAGCTTTTTTATTTAGTGTATATGATTTTCATAAGTTTTATAATAAGCATATATATTTAAAAGATATTCTCAATGGTGTAGAAGAAAAGTTAGATAATTTACCTAGAAATAAGAGTTTAATAGAAAAAGACTATCGAAGTATTATTAAAGCGTTACATAAAAATAATGTAGAGTTAGAACATAAAGTTAATAACAATCGTAGTGAAATGATAGATTATTATACAATGTGGGTTCATCAAATAAAAACTCCTATTTCTGCATTGCACATGATTTTGCAATCTATGGATTCTGGTAAATACAAAAAGATTATGGATCAAGAAGTATTTAAAATAGAGCAATATGTTGAAATGGTACTTCATTATCTTAGATTAGAAAGTATGTCATGTGATTTACGTTTAGAAGAGTATGAGTTACAAAATATTCTTCATGAAGTAGTAAAAAAACATTCTATGATATTTATAAATAAGAAGATTTCATTAGATTTAGAACAAATAGATTATAAAGTGATTACTGATGAAAAGTGGCTTAGTTTTGTATTAGAACAAATTTTATCTAATGCATTAAAATACACAAGAGAAGGAAAAATTTCTATTTATATGGATAAGAAAAGAGAAGATACTTTAATAATTAAAGATACTGGTATTGGAATAGAAGAGGAAGATATATTTAGGGTATTTGAAAGAGGATTTACAGGATTTAATGGCAGAATGAATAAAAAATCTACGGGAATAGGGTTATATTTATGTAAAGAAATTTTAAATAACCTTTCTAATAAAATATTTATTACTTCAGAAGTAGGAAAAGGAACAAAAGTGGCTATTGATTTTTCAAGAAAAAATATTGAAGTAGAGTAACCTTACACAATTGTAAGATTAAAAGGAGAAATGTAAGTCAAGGTTAAGGCAGTACATTTCTTTTTTTATTATACTTAATTTGTAATAAGGTACATCAAAAATATTTGGAGGTAATAATAAATGGCATTATTAGAAGTTAAAAATTTAAAGAAGATATATACTACAAGATTTGGTGGAAATAAGGTAGAGGCATTATCTGATATTTCATTTTCAGTGGAAGAGGGAGAATATGTTGCTATTATGGGTGAATCAGGTTCAGGAAAAACTACATTACTTAATATATTAGCATCATTAGATAAACCAACTAATGGTGAAGTATTATTAGAAGGAAATAATATTGTGAATATAAAAGAAAAAGAAATTTCTGCTTTTCGTAGAAATCATTTAGGATTTGTATTTCAAGATTTTAATTTATTAGATACATTTTCATTAAAAGATAATATATTTTTACCTTTAGTATTATCAGGAAAAGAATATAAAGAGATGAATGAAAGATTAAAACCAATTGCTAGTAAATTAGGAATTAGAGATTTATTAGAAAAGTATCCATATGAAGTATCCGGAGGACAAAAGCAAAGAGCAGCAGTGGCAAGAGCACTTATAACAAATCCTAAATTAGTATTAGCAGATGAACCAACAGGAGCATTGGACTCAAAATCATCTACTGAACTATTAGATTTATTTTCAGATATAAATAAAGCAGGTCAAACAATAGTAATGGTTACTCATAGCACTAAAGCAGCTAGTCATGCAAGTCGTGTGTTATTTATAAAGGATGGAAAGCTTTTTCATCAAATTTATCGTGGCGCTATGAATAATGATGAGATGTATCAAAAGATTTCAGACAGTCTTACTGTTTTAACAACAGGAGGTGCTGAAATTGAATAATTCATTTTATTTTAAATTAGCTCTGACTAATTTGAAGAAGAATGGTAAGACTTATTTTCCTTATATTATAGCGGCAATTTGTGCAGTAATTACATTTTATACTATGAAGTCTATGGTATTAAACAAAGGATTAGACACAATGAGAGGTGCTTATGCATTAAAATCATTATTAGGATTTACATCATATGTAATAGCTATATTTTCTATAATATTTCTATTTTATACTAATAGTTTTTTAATAAAACGTAGAAAAAAAGAAATTGGGCTTTATAATATTCTTGGAATGGAAAAAAAACATATTGCAAAAGTACTCTTTTTTGAAACACTAATAGTAGCAGTTATAAGTTTAGTGTTAGGATTAATAGGTGGAATTCTAATAAGCAAGTTATTGTTTTTAATATTGCTTAATTTAATGAAATTTAAAGTTACATTATCTTTTTCAATATCAATTCCAGCAATAATTTCTACGGTTAAGATTTTTAATATAACTTTTATAGTTATATTAATTAAGAATTTTATACAAGTTAAAATATCTAATCCTATAGAATTATTAAAAGGTGGGGAAAAGGGAGAAAGAGTGCCTAAAACATCAAAATTCTTGGCTATTTCAGGAATTATTGAATTGATGATAGGTTATGGTATAGCAATTACAGTAAAATCTCCAGTAGAAGCACTTCAATTATTTTTTATAGCTGTACTTTTAGTAATGGCTGGAACATACAGTACTTTTAGAGCTGGAAGTATAGCTTTATTAAAATTATTAAAAAAGAATAAGAAGTTTTTTTATAAGACAAATAACTTTATTTCAGTATCAGGAATGATATATAGAATGAAGCAAAATGCGATAGGACTTGCTAATATATGTATACTTAGTACAGCAGTATTATTAACAGTATCTACTACAGTATGTTTATATGTTGGACAGGAAGATAGTCTTAGAGATAAATATCCTCAAGATATAAGTATATCTATAGACAATGGAGCAAATGAAAATGCAGAGAGCATTAACTATGTGATAAATGAAGAAGTAAAATATAATAATATAAATTTAGATAATAAGATTACATTTAATTATATTGAAATGATGACAATAAAAAATGGAGATGCTTTTGAAGTTGCACAAAAAGATATGTCTAATATAAGTAGATTATATGGTTTAACTTTGTTAACATTAAAAGATTACAATCAAATT
This sequence comes from Clostridium aquiflavi, assembly GCF_031344075.1. Taxonomy (NCBI): domain Bacteria; kingdom Bacillati; phylum Bacillota; class Clostridia; order Eubacteriales; family Clostridiaceae; genus Clostridium; species Clostridium aquiflavi. The sequence continues at coordinate 38,297 of NZ_JAVJAN010000017.1, read as the reverse complement.
GAAGGAAAAGATAGTTCTTTAGAAAATAATGAGGTATTAATATTTTCGCAGGAAGGAACTTTTAATGAAGAATCTATAAACATTGGGCAAAAGGAATATAAAATAAAAGATGAACTTAATAGTTTGAGATTCGTAAATAAACAAGATACTGCTATAATAAAAGGTTATTATATTGTTGTAAAGGATAGTGATGTTTTAAAAAATATATATAAAGATATGACTAATGAAGATTTAGAAAGTATAAAATATAACATCTCATTTGATGTCAGTGGTGATAAAAATTATATTATGAATTTTTGTAGTGATATAAGTAGTAAGGTTAATGAAATGTATAAGGGAGACTTTACTAGCATTTATACTGATAGACAAGAGCTTTTTACAATTAATGGTGGATTCTTATTTATAGGTGTGTTTTTAGGTTTATTATTTACAATGGCTACAGTTTTAATAATTTATTATAAGCAAATTTCAGAAGGCTATGATGATAGTGAAAGATTTAAGATAATGCAAAAGGTTGGTATGAGTAAAGAAGAAGTTAAAAGGACTATTAGTAAACAAATATTAATGGTATTTTTCTTACCATTAGTTACAGCTGTAATTCATATTGTTTTTGCCTTCAAAGTAATGAAAAAAATGTTAGCTTTATTTGCAATAAGCAATACAAGTATATTTTTACAATGTACTTTAGGAACAATGATTACTTTTGCTATAGTTTATATATTAGTTTATATGATAACAGCAAAAACTTATTATAAAATTGTTGAACAAGAAGATTAGTTAAATACAATTTGATGATAAATAGTAAATTAAATAAAATTTAAAGGGGGTATATCATGCAAAATACAATTATTAAAAGAAATCAAAGATTAACAGTTAAAGATTTAGTTATAACAGGCATTTTTAGTGCGTTATTTGCAGTAGTTACTGTGATAGGTGGATCATTTTGAGGTCTTTAGACAAAGATTTTTTTAAACAAATTATAGGAGAACGCATATGTAAAAAAGATTCTATAATTTATAAAATTGCATCACAGGCAGGAGAAGGAACTATGCAAAGTTTTAAAGTAATGCCTGGAATAGAGCTTATATATAATGATTTAAAGCTAAAAAATCCTATTAAAAATATGATGAATGTTGAAACCAATTGTGTTGAAATAACTTACTGTTTAAAAGGACAAGTTGAGATAAAATTTGGGAATGAAAAGTATGCTTATATGGCAGATGGTGATATATCTTTATTTGGATATCAAACAAAGGCAATTTCATGTGACTTTAGTTTAAAACATTTTGTTGGAATTAGAGTTATGATTTATATAGATGAATTTTTACAAAATCTAAATATTATGCTTGGAACAAATGAATTTAAAGGAGATACTTTCTTCAAAAATGTTTTTTGTTCTGATAGATGTATCATAACTCATGGTAACCAAAGTATACATCATATTTTTAAAGAACTTTATGTATTGCCAGATGAATATAAAAATTATCTTATGAAGATTAAAGTAGTTGAATTAATTCTATATTTAATATCAGGAACAGATTATAAGAAAAATGAGACAATTTATTTTTCTAAAACTTCTGTGGAGAAGATTAAAGAAGCTAGAAAAATTATTTTAAGCAAAGTGGATCAGTTTATTACAATAAAAAGTCTTTCTAGAATGGTTGGAATGAATACTACTGATTTAGAAAAAGGATTTAAGAGCATTTATGGTTATACCATTTTTTCATATAGTAAAATGTATAAAATGAAGAAAGCAAAGGAGCTTATTTCAAATGAGAAGATTCCTATATTAGAAATTTCATTATTATGTGGATATTCTAATGGGAGTAAATTTGCAAAAGCGTTTAGAGAAACTTTTGGAGTTCTACCAACACAATATAGAAAAGAGATGAGTGCATCAAAATAAGTTTGATGCACTCTATTATTTTTGAAAAAATTTTCAATCGGGCTATTACCTAAAAGAAAGAGCAGAAATATTAAATGAATATCATTATCATTTAATTACAGAAAGAAAGGAAGGTAATTATAATGAAACGAAAAAAAGAAAAGCCGCTAGCACTCTTATTTAAATGGGCGGAAGGCGATAAATATTATTTATATTCATCTATATTTTGTGCATTTATAAGTGGAATATGTATTATAATTCCATATTTGTGTATTTACAATATAATTGATGTTGTTTTTAAAGAAGATATTTCAAGTGTAATTATATTTAAAAATGCAGTTATTATTGGAGCTTCAGTGATAATAAGGTGTATATCATTCGGGACATCAGGAATATTGTCACATAAAGGTGCTTATAAAACATTATTTAAAGTTAGATGCATGGTTAATGAGCATATGGCTAAAATTCCATTAGGTCATTTAAATGAAAGAAGTACTGGTGAAATTAAGAAAGTGTTAAATGAGGACATTGAAAAACTAGAATTATTTTTAGCACATCACTTACCAGAACTTGTAATGTATGCAAGTGGACCATTAGCAGTTTTCATTTATCTTTGCACAGTAAACTTAAAATTAGCATTAATTTCATTGACTCCAATTCCAATTGCATTACTTTGTCAATGTTTTATGTTTTGTGGAGTGGGAACTTTACTTGATGAAATGAACAGTTCACTTGCATCTCTAAATTCAACAATGATTGAGTATATAAGCGGAATGAGACTAATTAAAGCTTATAATATGGGAAGTAAATCATTTGAAAAATACGCTAAGGCAATTAAAGATCAACGTTCTGTTTGGAAAAGGATGTCACGCAAAATGGGAATACCATTTTCAATGTATGTAATTATAATCGAATGTGGATTGATTTTAATTGCACCAATTGGAGGAATTATGTTACTTAATGAAAACATAACAGCAAGTACATTTATATTATTTGCATTTGTTGGATCATTATATTTAACTGAACTTCGTCCATTGCTTGAATTAGGATCAAATTTTTCACAAGTTTTAAATGGAGTAATAAAGATAAAAGAAATTTTAGATATACCAATGTTTAAAGGTGGTACAAAAGAGTTTCCTAAAAATCATGATATTATACTTAAAAATGTAGATTTCTCTTATGATGGAAAAACTAATGTACTTAAAAATGTAAATTTAAATATAAAAGATGGAGAGAAGATTGCAATGATTGGAAAATCTGGAAATGGAAAAAGTACTATTGTACAGCTTATTGCAAGATTTTATGATATTAATCAAGGTGAAATATTAATTGGTGAAAAGAATATAAAAGATATTGATTATGAAACACTTTTACAAAATGTAGCTATTGTTTTCCAAAAGACATTTTTAAGTAGAGGAAGTGTCTTTGAAAATATAGCTATGGGAAAGAAGTCAACACTAGAAGAAGTGAGATCTGCAGCTAAAAAAGCACAGATAGATGATTTTATTATTAATCTTCCAAATGGATATAATACACTTGTTGGAGGTTATGGATCAAGATTTTCAGGAGGACAAAAACAAAGAATAGCCATTGCAAGAGCGATTCTTAAAAATGCTCCTATTTTAATTCTTGATGAAGCAACCTCAGCAGCAGATCCAGAAAATCAAGTTGAAATTGATAAGGCTATTTACAATCTTTGTGAAGGAAAAACTGTAATAATAGTAGCACATCGATTGGGATTAGTGCAAAATTGCAATCGTGTTGCAGTAGTAGAAAACAACACAATTGAAATTATAGGAACACATGAAGAGGTTTTAAATAATAATAAATATTACAAAAAATCATGGCATGATTATAATGAAGCACGTAATATTTCATACGTTATGGAGGGCGGTGTTTCAAATGAATAGTAGTAATAATGTTATGAAAAAAAATAAGAAATTGTATATTTCAATGATATTAAATGTTGTAGAAGGATTAATGTCAGGAACTAACTTTGCAGTGTTATATTTTTTAATAAAATCACTTGTGGGTAAAACCTTAAGTAGAGAATTAGTTATGAATTATAGTACTTTACTAATAGGCATATTTGTTCTTAGATTAATTATTTATACTATAGCATATACGGGTGGACATATAGCAGGGGCAGAGATGTCACAAAAAATCAGGCTATTTTTAGGTGATAAGATTAAAAAAATTCCACTTTCTAAATTTACCAAGGTTAAGACAGGAGAATATATTAATGTAGTAACAAGTGATGTAAGCAATTATGAGAATATTTTGACGCATAAATTAGGAGATATAATAAAAAACATTTCACTTCTTAGTATGCTTACTATATTTATGGGTAGTGTGTATTTTAAGGGCGGGTTAATTATATTTGTGGCGACTTTAATAATGTTTCCTGCATTATACTTGTCTGCAAGAGTTGTTAAGAAGTATGGTACTGAAAAAAATAATACTATAAGTGAAAATGTAAGTAATGTTGTTGAGTATATAACAGGAATACAAACATTTCGTGCATATGGACTTGGTGGAACGAAAAATCAAACAGTTACAAAGTCCATGAAAAAGTATTCTGATATAAGTTATAAATATGAAGCAAAAATAATACCAATTGGATCTGTACAAGCTGTCATTACTGGTCTTTGTATGCCAGCTATAATACTTGTAGGACAATCATCAATATTAAATGGCACATTAAATGTAATTGATTTTATTATGGAAATTATGATACCAACTTTTGCCTGTAAACTTATAACAGCAATTTTTGTAGATTTTACTTCTTATAAAAATATGATGATTTCAAGAAGAGCTATTGAAAGAGTAGTAGATGAAGAAGAAGAAGAAATATCTAGTATAAATTTTGAACCAAAAACTCATGAAATAAATTTTGACAATGTATGTTTTTCTTATGAAGAAAATGAAAAAATACTTAAAAATGTTAGTTTTAAAGCTGAAAATGAAAAGTTAACAGCTATTATTGGAGAGTCCGGTTCAGGAAAATCAACAATATTAAATTTGATTGTAAAATATTATGAACCACAGTCTGGACAAATTAAAATAGGAGGAACTGTAATAAATAATATTAATTCTTCAAAAGTATTAAGTTATATATCAATAGTAGATCAGGATGTATTTTTATTTAATGATAGTATTAAAAATAATATTCGCCATGCAAGACAGAATGCTACAGATGCTGAAATAATAGAAGCTTGCAAGGTAGCAAACTGTGATAGTTTTATTAGAAAGATGGAACATGGATATGATACATTTGTTGGAGAAAATGGTAATTCACTTTCGGGTGGTGAACGTCAACGTTTATCCATTGCAAGAGCTATTCTTAAAAATAGTCCAATATTACTTTTAGATGAAGCAACAGCTTCTTTGGATATTGAAAATGAAATAGCTGTTAAATATGCAGTTCTCAATCTTCTTAAAAATAAAAAGACTGTTATCATGATTGCTCATACTCTTTCAATTATTCAAAATGCAGATAAAATAATCGTTGTGTCTGATGGAAAAATTATTGAGCAGGGTAAGCATGATGAATTGATTAATAATAGTGGCAAATACTATAATATGTGGAATGCTGAAAAAGAACTTTATAAATAAAAAATAGTATTAAAAAGAGTTGTATCAAGTTTAATTATAATAATTATGATACAACTTTTTTATTTAGAATTATTGCAGTATAGACGTTTTAAAGTTATTCATATAAATTTATTATTATATCTTTAAAATTATCTGTATATCTTTTGTTCTTATATGCTAATAATTTACACATAATTTTACAGTTAAACAAGGAGAAATTTAAAAATACTTTAACTTAGGTTTGAGAATTATTATCTGTGGTATATACTATATAATGAGGAAAGATATATGAATTATTATTTGGATTTTTTAAGATATACTTTATTTAGAGACACTTTAAATTAATTATTAACGGGAGGAATTTATGGATAATAGAGAAAAGGTTTTTTATGTATTAAAGAAGTATTATGGATATAGCACTTTAAGAAGAGGACAATATGAAATAATAAACAGTATTCTTAATTGTAGAGATACCTTTTGCCTTATGCCTACAGGTGCAGGAAAATCAATTTGTTATCAAATACCAGCCTTAATTTTTAATGGTATAACTCTTGTAATTTCACCGTTAATATCTCTAATGAAAGATCAAGTTGATAATCTTGTTGAAAGTGGTATAAAAGCAGCATACATAAATAGCACTCAAAGTATTGAGGAGATTAAAAACATATTATTAGAAGCTTCCATAAATGAATATAAAATAATATATATTGCACCTGAAAGATTGGAATCAAATATATTTAGAAATATGATAAAAGATTTAGATATTTCTCAAATAGCTATTGATGAAGCTCATTGTGTATCTCAATGGGGTCATGACTTTAGAAAAAGCTATTTGCAAATTTTAGAGTTTTATAAACTTTTAAAGAACAAACCAATAATTTCTGCTTTTACAGCAACAGCAACAAAAGAGGTAAAAGATGATGTAATAAATCTTTTAGGGTTATTTAAACCATATATATATATAGGTGATATTAATAGAGAAAATTTAAAATTAACTGTTTTAAAAGAAATTGATAAATTAGAAGAATTAAAAGATATTATAAGGAGTCATGAAGAACAATCAGGAATAGTATATTGTGCTTCACAAAAAGAAGTAGATAATCTTTATTACTATTTAAATGATTTAGGCTATAGTGTCGGAAAATATCACGGTGGGCTTAAAGATGAAGAAAAAGAAAGTTTTCAAGAAGGTTTTTTATTTGAAAAATTTAATGTAATGATTGCAACTAATGCATTTGGAATGGGCATTGATAAGTCAAATATAAGATTTATAGTACATTTTACTATCCCTCAAAATATAGAATGTTATTATCAGGAAATAGGAAGAGGGGGAAGAGATGGAGAAAAATGCGATTGTTATCTTTTCTATTATGAAAGTGATATAAGAAGAGTCGAATATATAATAAATAAGAGTTCATCTTTTAAAACACGAGAAGTTCATCTTAGAAAATTACAATATATGATTGATTATTGTAATTTAAAAGAATGTTATAGAAAATATATATTAAATTATTTTGGAAATTATGGAAAATTAAATTACTGCAATAATTGCAGTAATTGCTTAAATGATGATGAGCTAAAAGATTTTACAAAGGAAAGTCAAATGGTTTTATCAACTGTTTTTAGAACAAGAGAAAAATATGGAATATCAGTACTTATAGATATATTAAAAGGGTTTAAAGGCCCTAAGATAATACAAAATAATTTGGATAAAGTAACAACTTATGGAATAATGAAAGAATATGGTAGTTCATTAATTAAAGATTTGATTAATAGCTTATTAAAGCAAGGATATGTAGATTTAAAAGAAGGAACATATTCAATGTTAAAACTTAATCAACGTTCATATAAAGTCTTAAAAAACAAAGAAAAAGTTATATTTAAAATTTTAGACAAAGAAGAAAGTATTTTAAATATAGAATTATTTGAGGCATTGAAAAAATGGAGAAAAGAAAAAGCGTTTAAAGAAAATAAAAAACCATACATAATTTTTTCGGATACAACTTTAATTGATATATGTAATAATAAACCTGATAATGTAGAAAAACTACTAGATATTAGAGGTATTGGTGAAAAGAAAATAAATGATTATGGGGAAGAAATATTAAAAATAATCGCTTTGTTTTAAACAAATATCACGATGTATTTAAAGGAAAGTGAAGTTTAACTAAACTAAATTAGTATAGACTTCACCTTTTTTTATTTAGAATATTATGTTGGTTACACTAATGATTTATGAGAGAACTTAGCAGTTAGCAGAAAATAACATTACCGTTAATAAAATAATACTTGTGTATAAGAAAATCTTATTATAATTGTTTAAAAGAATGCCTTAAAAAATCAATAAATACTTCATCAGCTATACATTTTTTATAATTTTTATTTTTTATAAGATAAAGTTTTCTACTAATTTTTATGTTTTCTTTAAATGGAATAGATTTAATTAGTCCATAATTAAGTTCATTTTTGACTGAGTAGTAAGATAAAGCTGATACTCCAATGTTTGAAATAACTCCTTGTTTAATAGCTTCAATATTACCTATTGTGTAAATCTTTTCAGAATTGAATTTAAAATTACCTATACTTTCAAGATATTTAGTTATTGAACTTTTAGGATTTGATATTAGGAAAGTACTGTTTTTTAAATCATTTATACTTATAGATTTTTTTTTGGTAAAAGGATGGTTATTACCTACTAATAACACCAATGGGTCTTCACCAATAACTTCACAAATTAAATCATCATCAAAAAATTCAGGTTGGCTTATTAAACCAATTGAGCATACATTATCTTTTATATTTTGTATTACATCTTTAGCGTATTTGACATCGTTTAATATAGAGATGTATGGATGTTTTAAATTAAATTTATATATTATATCAGGAAGTATATAAGTTCCTGGTGTGCTAGAACATGAAATGTTTATTTTCTGTTCTTTTAAATCATTTAATAGTGAAATCTTGAGTTTAGCCTCATTTGTTGATTCTAATATTTTTCTAGCATATGGTAAAAATTCTTTTCCAGCTTCAGTTAATTTTACATCTTTATTATCTCGTGAAAATAGCTTTGTATTAAAATATGATTCTAAGCTTTTTATTCTAAGGGACACAGCAGCTTGAGTACAGAATAACTCTTCGGAAGTTTTGGTAAAGTTTTTATTTTCAGAGAGAATAAGAAATGTTTTTATATTTTGAATATTCATTTCAATACCCCTTAATATATGTTTATTTTAGTAAAATTATACTACACATTAATAATCTAATAAACAAGTAACTATAAAAAATGCTTATAGTAAAAGTAAAAAGAAAATTTTTAATAAGTATTTGTAATTGGATATGTAACTTGATTTACTGTTAGAATAATTCTCGAGGAAACTAATACAAAAATGAGAGGAGAATGTATTTTGAGCAATTCAGAAAAAGAAGTAAAGATAAAAAAACAAAAAAGTCCTTTTGAGATAAGAATGCAGTTTTTTGGTTTACCAATAGCACTTATATTATTTGCAATAATTTTTACAATGCCAACACCAAACGGACTTTCTTATTCAGGAAAGATGGCAATGGGGGTATTCTTATTTGCATTAACATTATGGATAACAAATAGTATACCTAATTATGTAACAGCACTACTTACTATAGTTCTTTTACCATTAACTGGTGCTTGGAACGAGACTCAAGTTATGGGGGTTTTAGGGTATGAAGTTATTTGGTTAACTTTTGCAGCCTTCATAATAGCATCTGGTATGGAAAAGAGTGGACTTGCTAAAAGATTAGCATTATTTCTTATTACTAAATTTGGAAAGAGTACTAATAATATATTAGCATTACTTATGGCAACAAATTTTCTAATAGCTTTTGTTGTTCCATCAACAACTGCTCGTGCTGCGATGATGTTCCCTATAGTAATGCTAGTAATAGAAGCTTTTCATGTTAATTTAGATGATCCTAAAAATAACTTTGGTAGATTATTAGCATTACAAGGAATTCAATCAAATAACTTATCAACTGCTGCTATATTAACAGCTACATCATCACAAATACTTGCAGTCAGCTTTATAAGAGATCTTTCAGGTCATGAAATTTCATGGGGTGAATGGTTTATGGCATCAGCTCCAATAACTATACTTACATTAATAGCTTCATTTTTTATAGGTAAGTCATTATTTAAAGTTCATAATAAAAAAGTAACTGTAGAAGACATGAAAAAACTGAACGATCAATATAAAAGCCTTGGAAAAATGTCAATAACAGAAAAGAAGGCACTTATTATTTTTGCTTTCACGGTTATTATGTGGGCACTAGATAAAGGACAACTTAAAATATTAGGATTTAGATTAAGTTTAGTTATGGTTGCAATATTATCAGCAGCATTATTCTTTATGCCTTATATAGGAATATTGAAATGGAAAGAGGCCAAGATATCATGGAACTTATTAATATTTGCATGTGGAGCATATGCAGGTGGAGTTGCATTAAATGATACTGGCGTTGCATCGTGGGTACTTAATAGTATATTTACTTCTTTGGGAATTGAAAATTTAAGTTTTTATGCTTTATTTGCAACAATAATGTTTATTTCAAGTTTTAGTCATTTAGTATTTACATCAAAAACAGTAAGAACAATAATACTTATACCAACAATAATAGCAATAGCAAAAACATCAGGTTATAATCCAATAGCATTGGCATTACCAGCAGCATTAACTATTGCGGATACGATTACATTGCCACCAAGTAGTAAGGTTAATCTTATATACTACAACACAGGATACTTTACTGTATTACAAGAATTAATCTATGGATTACTTGTATTATTAGTAAAATGGGCAATTTTAATGGGTGCTTCATTTACTTGGTTTAAAGTATTAGGAATAGTTTAGGAGGGAAATTTATATGAAAAAACTACTAACTATAGTATTAGTATTAACTTTAGTGACTTCATCATCAGTACCAGTTTTTGCAGCAGATAAAGATGCAAAGCTTGTATCTATAGAAGATGTAATTACTAAAGACGGAGAAAATGCAAATATAAAAGAAAGTATAAAAGCTATAACTGATTCAAATGGAAATATATATTTTCCATCCTATAAAGATAGCAAAATAAATAAAATTACAATAGAAAATGGAACACAAAATGGAAATGTTAAGCTTATAAAAAATGGAGATATAGAATATAACTCATTAAACTTCAAAGAAAAAAATACAGAAGTTACATTTGATCTTGAAATTATACAAGAAAAAACTTATGTAGAAAAGGGAGCTAAAATAGGAAGTACATTTCCTAAAAATATAAATATGATTGAATTTAAAGATAAAAATAATTCTCCTTTAAATATTGAAAATTACACAATTAATTTAGCAGCTCCTATTGGATATGAACTTTTAAATATAGTTAATTTTGATCCAGAAAAAGAATATGAAGTTTTTGAAAAAGACGGAAAAATTTTTGGTAAATATGCATTTGGAAAAATTAAAAGTGGATCTGATATGAAACTTGCAATTAATATATATAACAAAAATAAAACTTTTAATTATATAGTTTGGGGAATGGCTATAATAATTTCAATATTGTTTATGGTTAAGAATAAGGATTTATTAACAAAGGCTAAAGAAGAAAAATTAAAGAACAAAAGTTTAAAAATGAAGAATATATAATATAATAAGTAGGTGAATAAAGTGAGGAAAAGACAAGGCATATTAATAATAGCAGATGGTTTGGGTGACAGACCTAATAAAGAATTAAATGGATTAACTCCACTTGAAAAAGCTAATACTCCTAACTTAGATAGATTAGTGAGTGAAGGAATGTGTGGAAATGTACATCCAATAGCACCAGGTATAAGAGTAGGTACTGATGTAGGTCATCTTGAGATATTTGGATATGATAGCAGTAAAGTCTATCCAGGTAGGGGACCACTTGAAGCTGTAAGTGCTGGTATAGAAATTAATGATGGAGATATTGCTTTTAGAGGTAACTTTGGAACTATAGATGAGAATGATATTGTTATTGATAGAAGAGCTGGACGTATTAGAAAAGATACAGATTTATTAGCAAAGTCATTAAATGGAATGTTATTAGAAGATGGGACAAAGGTTTTAGTTAAGGAACTAACTGATCATAGAGTAGCTGTTGTATTAAGAGGAGAGGGTTTGGGAAAAGAAATAATTTGTACAGATCCAGGAACAGCTTGTGAAGGTGAGAAGTTAGTAATTCCAACAGCAATAGATAAAAATGATATTAAAAGTGAAAAAACAGCAAAAAATCTTCTTGAGTTTACAATTAAAGCGAATAAAATACTAAAAAATCATACAGTTAATTTAAAAAGAATTGAACAGGGAGAAAAACCTGCAAATACAATTTTGACCAGAGGTGTTGGACAAAAGAAATTCATGTCTAAGATAACAGAAAAGTTTGGAATTAAGGCAGTATGTATAGCTGGAGATAAAACAGTTTATGGTATTGCAAATTTAGCAGGAATGGAAAAATATACTGAAGATGATTTTACTGCGAATTTTGATACGAGAATAGATAAAAAAGCTGAAAAGGCAATAGAATATATAAATAAAGGTTATGATTGGGTTGTGGTTCATGTCAAGGCAACAGATCTTGCAGGTCATGATAATTTACCTATGAAAAAGGTTGAGGTTATAGAGAAGATAGACAAGATGGTTGGATATGTATTAGACAATATAGATAAAACGAAATGTTATGTGAGTTTTACAGCAGATCATTCAACTCCATGTGAAGCAAGAGATCATACTGGAGACGGAGTTCCAACTATAATATGGGGAGAAGATGTTAGAAAAGATGAGGTTAAGTTAACTGGAGAAAAATACTTTAATAATGGTTGTTTAAATAATATTACTGCATCTGATATTTTCATGTTACAAATGGATTTTATGGGATTTACTAAGAAAAGAGGAGCATAAAAATTAAATAATATAAGTTTAAGAGAACTGTATCTGGATATTTTTTGAAAAAATTCAGTATACAGTTCTTTGTTTTTATTAAGTATATTAATGAATTTACAAAAATTTGTCATACTGTTACCTTTTTGTTGAATATATTTTAATAAAAAGGAGGCGGGGATATGGACTTTAAAGAATTTATACAAATAGATAGAGAAAAGAATGGTAAAAATAAATTTTCAGGAACTTTTTTAGATTATTTAGAATTGGTAAAGGGTGATCCTGATATTGCTAAACTATCACATAAAAGAGTTTATGATATGATTTTAAAACAAGGAGTAGAGGAACTAAAAGGGGATGAAAACCCTAGAATAAGAAAAATATATGGCAATGATGTAATAAGAAGATATGGATTTTTTAAGGATGAATTTTATGGTATTGATAAAGTAATCATGAAAATATGTAACTATTTTAAATCAGCAGCTATGAAAGGTGAAGAAGTAAGGCAAGTATTATATCTTGTAGGTCCAGTTGGAGCTGGTAAATCTTCATTGGTTGAAAGTATAAAAAATGCACTTGAAGATTGTGATCCTATATATGCATTAGAGGGATGCCCTATGCATGAAGAACCATTGCATCTTATACCTAAGCATTTAAGGCCTAAATTTGAAGAGATGTTAGGAGTTCAAATTGAAGGAGACTTATGTCCTATATGTAAATATAGATTAAGTCATGAGTTTAAAGGAAAATATGAAGAATTCCCAATTGAAACAACAGACTTTTCAGTAAGATCTAGAAAAGGAATAGGTGTTGTACCACCAGTAGATCCTAATAATCAAGATACTTCTATTTTAAATGGATCTATTGATATATCTAAAATGGATTTATATTCTGAGGATGATCCAAGAATATTCTCTTTAAACGGAGCATTTAACGTTGGAAATAGAGGTATGGTAGAATTTATAGAAGTTTTCAAAAATGATGTTGAATATCTTCACACTATTATTACTGCAACACAAGAAAAATCAATACCTTCACCAGGAAAAGGCTCAATGCTTTATTTTGATGGAGTAATATTAGCACATTCAAATGAAGCAGAATGGAGTAAATTTAAATCAGATCATACCAATGAAGCTATTTTAGATAGAATAGTAAAAATAGAAGTTCCTTATTGCTTAGAATTAGATGAGGAAGTAAAAATATATAAGAAAATTTTAAATAGAAGTAATTTCAAAGCTCATGTAGCACCTCATACTATTGAGATAGCAGCTATGTTTGCAATTTTATCAAGATTATCTCAATCAGCTAAAGTTGATCCAATAACTAAGTTAAAGATTTATAATGGTGAAGAGATTGTAGAAAAGGGAAGTACTAAGAGAATCGACATATTGGAGTTAAGAGAAGAAGCTGGACAGTATGAAGGTATGAAAGGAATTAGCACTAGATTTATTATAAAGGTTATAGATAATGCTCTTGCTGATTCAGAATACGATTGTATAAATCCTTTAAGCATAATGGAAAGTTTAATAAGATCAGTTAAGGAAATGGATATATCAGCTGATGAAAAGAAGATGTATCTAGGATTTATTCAAGATACTATAAGAAAAGAATATAATAAAGTTTTAGAAAAAGAAATTACAAAAGCATTTATAGTTTCATTTAGAGAACAAGCAGAAAGCTTATTTAATAATTATATAGATAATGCTGAGGCTTTTGTAAATAAGAGTAAAATTAAGGATGTATCTACTGGAGAAGAGCTTAATCCGGATGAAGAGTTTATGAGAAGTATCGAAGAGCAAATAGGAGTTTATGATGCATCATCTAAAGGATTCAGAAGTGATGTCACTTCATATATGTTCTATGTTGTTAGAAATGGTGGAAAGATTGATTATACTTCATATGAACCACTTAAAGATGCAATAGAAAAGAAACTTATAGCTTCAGTTAAAGATTTGTCTAGAATTATAACAAAATCAAAAGTTAGAAATGAAGAGCAAGCAGAGAAATATAATTCTATGGTAGATGAAATGAAACGAAATGGCTATTGTCTTCATTGTTGTGATGTAATATTAAAATATGCGGCTAACAACCTATGGAAGGACTAAGTTAGCATATGGCAATTTTTAGAGATAGAACTGATAAACAAGTAGATCACGATAGAGCAATAGAAGATAAAAGAAGACATAGGCAATTAGTTGAAAAATCAATTAAAGAAAATTTAGGCGATATCTTATCTGAAGAGAGTATAGTCGGTCAAAGTAAAAATAAAAAATTTAAAATACCAATAAAAAGTATTAAAGAATATCAATTTGTATATGGTAAAAATTCTAAAGGGGTAGCTACTGGAACAGGTGAGGAAAAACGTGGCGATAAAATAGAGTCAGGTTCTAAAAAAGCAATGGGAAAAGGTAATAAGGGTGCAGGCAATGAAGAGGGTGATGAGGTTTATGAAACTGAAATTACCCTTGATGAACTTATGGAATATATATCGGATGAATTGAATTTACCTAATTTAGATGAGAAGAAGTATTCAGAAATAATAACTGATAGCTGCGGGAAGAAAAAAGGATATCAAAGACATGGAATAAGGCCAAGACTTGCTAAAAAAAGAACAGTTATGGCTAAGATATCTAGAAAGCAAAGTAAAAAAAGGGCCCTAATAGAAGAAGGCAGAGATTATGAAACTGAAAGATTTCCGTTTAGAGAAGAAGATCTTAGATATTATAAAGTTAAAATGCAACCTAAAAAAGCAAGTAATGCAGTTATGATATTTATTATGGATGCTTCAGGATCTATGGATTCAACAAAGAAATATTTAGCAAGATCATATTTCTTTGTATTATCTAGATTTTTAAAAAGAAAATATAACAATATAGCATTTGAATTTATATATCACACTACTGTTGCTAAAAGAGTAAGTGAGTACGAGTTCTTCCACAAATCTGAATCAGGAGGTACGTATATATCTAGTGGAATAGTAGAGGCTATAAAATTAATAGATGAAAAATATCCTCCAAGTGAATGGAATATATATCCTGTTTATGCCAGTGATGGTGATAATTGGTCTGAAGATAATATAAAAGCAATAGAATCAGTAAGAAAAATTTGCGAAATTAGTAATATGTTTGGATATGCAGAACTTTTACCATCAACTTATACTCAAACTATGTATTATAAATTTAATAAAGACATCAATGAAAAGAATTTTGTTTCTGTAGTTATTAAAGAGAAAAAGGATTTATGGGAAGCTTTAAAGACTATGCTTAAACAGGAATTAAAGGAGGATTAGTAAAATGAGCTACACTTTAAGGGAGATTGAAGAATGGAATGATAAAATAGAGAAAAAAGTAGTAGAATATGGCTTGGATTTTTATAGTCAAGAATTCGAGTTTATAGACTTTAATGAGATGCTAGGTTATGAATCGTATGTAGGGATGCCATCCAAATATCCTCATTGGAGCTATGGCAAAGCCTATGAAAAAAATAAAATGTTGTATTCATTAAATCTTACAGGACTTCCTTATGAAATGGTAATTAATTCTGATCCTTGTTTAGCATATTTAATGAAAGAAAATACATTATTACTTCAAATATTAACTATGGCTCACGTATATGGACATAATGATTTTTTTAAGAATAATAGGTTATTTAAAGAAGGAACTAATGCAAAATATGCCATTGAAATGTTTAAACTAGATGCTGATATTATAAGAAGATATATTAATAATCCAAGTATTGGATATAAAAAAGTTGAGAGAATATTAGATGCAGCTCATGCTATAAGGTATCAGATTGGAAGAGTTATTGGGGTTAAAAAGTTATCAGATGAAGAAATAAAAGAAAATATGATTAAAGATTATGAAAGTAAATTAGATAATAGAGGAATATTAAATCAAGGTGAGGAGATTAAATTTCCGGATTTAGACAAGATTCCTATAGAGCCAGAAGATGATGTAGTGGATTTTATAATAAAGTACGGAGATTTACAAGAATGGGAAAGAACAATTTTGAGAATTGTAAAAAGAGAAACAGAATACTTTCTTCCACAAATTGAAACTAAGATAATGAATGAGGGCTGGGCAAGTTATACTCATTATAATATATTAAAAGAATTAAACTTACCCGAAGGATTACATTTTGAATTTTTAAAGAGGCATAATGACGTTATAGCTCCTATATTAGGAGGGTTAAATCCGTATTATGTAGGTTTCAAGATATTTGAAGATTTAGATAAAAAGTATGGAAAAGAAAAAATATTTGAAGTAAGAGAAATTGAAAGAGATAGCTCATTCTTGAGAAGATATTTGACTAGAGAATTGTGTGAAGAACTTAATTTATTTGAGTATAATAAAAGAACATTTGATATTGTTATTGAAGAAGTTTCTGATGAAGATGGATGGAAAGCAATTAGAGACAATTTAAGTTATACTTGTGGTATAGGTGGAATTCCCTATATTAGAGTTATTGATTTTAATACTAAGGATTATACACTAACTTTAGAGCATGTATTTGATGGAAGAGAATTAGAATTAAGCTATGCAAAGGAAACGTTAAAATACATTCAAGAGTTATGGGGTAAAAAAGTAAAATTAATAACTAAAGACTCTGACAAAAAGGATGTTATTATAACTTGTAATATGGATAAAGAAATTACAATTAGTTGAATTATTCCCCAAAAAGGATATGAGATTTTTTCTTATATCCTTTTACTTTTATATTTAATTAAAATTTGTAAAAGATATTATAAAAGTTATAAGTTTAGTTAACATAATGATGTTGTAACAAAAAGAAACAAAATGAATATTTTAATATAAGGTATGACATTAGAAGATTAATTAATGTCTAAATAATATTTAGGAGATAAGCATGAATTTAAAGGGGAGTAAAACAGAAAAAAATTTATATAAGACTTTTGCAGGAGAATGTAGGGCTAGAAGTACTTATAACTTATATGCAGAAAAAGCAACGTTAGAGGGATTCAGATGGATTGCTAAAGTATTTGATGAAACAGCTGAAAATGAATACGCTCATTCAAGAGAAGTTTTTAAGAGATATTTATGTAATGTAAAAACAACAGAAGAAAATTTAGTATCAGCTGCAATTGGAGAGGCAAATGAAAATAAAAATATTTATAAGGAATTTGAAGAGGCTGCTAGAGATGAAGGATTTTTAGAAATAGCTGACTTTTATAAAGAACTTAGAGAGGTTGAAGAATCACATGAAAAAAGATATTTAGAATTAGCTGAAAAAGTTAAATTAGGTATATTGTTTAAATGTGAAGAGACATGTTATTGGAAATGCTTAAATTGCGGATATATTTACGAAGGAAATGAAGCTCCAAATGTATGTCCATTATGTAAATATCCTAGAGCATACTTTGAGAAAATCTGTGAAAAAGATGTGAAAAAATAGGGGGATAATTGATTATGTATTTTAAATTTCCAAATGATTTTTTAATCCCTGTTAAATCAGTAAGTGATTTAATAGATAATTTGGATATAGAAAATTTAAGAACAGATAAAAGTGAAGAAATTGAAGAAGAGATAAACGAAGTAATAGAAGAGGAAATTAAAGAAGAAAAAGAAGAAGTACTTTTAAGTAAACGTGGATTAAAAGGAATTGATGAAGTAATAAATGATGAGGAATTTAGTGAATTTATAGCAAGTAAATGTGATTTTTCAGATGAATGTAAAATTACACAAAAAGAAATCATAGAAGAAGTAGAAAGAAAAGAAGGCATTTCTATCGAAGAAGGATTAAAAGACATTAAAAATAAAAAAATATGGGAAGAAATAGATGAAGAATATTCAGAGAGTCAATTGATGAAATAGTAAAAATGATAAAAGTTTAAATTTAAAAATATGATAAAATTTAATGTTATATAGGAAATTATAAAGAAAAAGTGGAGAGCTAGTAAAAATTCAAAGTGAAATTTCAAAAATATACTATTTTAGCAAATTTGCAAAGTTTAAATTATAATGATAAATTTGTATCTCTCCGCTTTTAATTAAGAGATGTAGTACAGTCTTTTAGGATTGAGTTTATACAACAAGGACATAAAAAATACTTACTAAAAATAAAATTAATATAATATATTAATTTGAAAATATTATATTGTGTGAGGTCAATATTTTATGAAATATAGAAATTTGATAAATGAACAGAGTCAAGACATAACTGTTTTAAGTCAATTGCTTAAAACTTATGTTGATTCTTATAGATTACTTATAGGGGGAGCATCTGAATTATATAATGTAAATATCGCCAAAAAAAGTGAAGTTAAAAAAGCACTAGACAGGATTAGTGAATTAGGGGAGTTGATTGATAAGTTAATAGTATCATTAGATAAGTGTGAAAGTGGATATATAAAATATTGTAAAATTAAAAGTGATTATATTTCAGTAAAATCAGAGAAGGATATTATACTTACAGAAATAGATAATGAGTTGGATTTTAAAGATAATAAGAATAGAGATGAAGATGAGTACGAAGAAATATAAAATTAGGACAAGCAGTAAATGTGACAATACTCATTTAGAATTCTCAAAGTCCAATTACAATGCCACTTTGCTTATTGCATATATCAACACACATTTAGAACAGAGCCTTTATTTAAAATATAGCAACATAAAAGAAAAGGGTGTATTAAGAAATAGTTCTTAATACACCCTTAAATTTTAAAGTTTTTTTAATCTAAAATTGCTTATCATTAAATATGAAAATGCAAGCATAAGTATAATTGCAATATAAATAGGTGATTGAGCTTTTAAATTAAATAATGCAAAAAGTGCTAAAAGACACCCTGCAATTGTAATAGGTATTCCAGTAAAAACTCCGTCAAAGTCAGATGTATTATATCTGGCAAGTCTAAATGCACCACATATTGGAAATAATAATAATAATATTAATCCAATAGATCCTTTTGGTCCTAAATTTGTAAATTCAAATAATATATATATTAGTATAGATGGCGCTACACCAAAAGAAACTAAATCAGCTAAAGAATCTAATTCTTTGCCTAAATCACTAGATACGTTTAAAAAACGTGCGACTCTACCATCATATCTATCAACTAAGCCGGCAATTAATATAAAAATACTTGCAAGATCTATTCTATCATACATAACCGATAGTATTGAAAGAACACCACAAGATAGATTTATAAATGTGAATATATTAGGAATACAACTTTTTCTCATAAAAATCACTCCTGAATTTATTAAAAATCATTTACGAAATATTATTATAGCATACATGTTCTTAAAATATAAGGTGTAATTTAATTAATATTTTCTTAATTTATAAAATAAGAAATTTATACCATAAAAATACATAAAAGATAATATATTATCGACATTAAAAGTACAAAATGATATAATCAGCTGTATAACGAATTTGGTTGGAGGGAATTTATATTTATGAAAAAGGTTAAATTCATATATAACCCGTACTCAGGAGAAAATATTATAGTTAATGAACTAGATAATGTTATAAAACTACATGAAGAAGCGGAATTTCAAATAATTCCATATAGGATTCAAAAAGGAAAATCATTATATGAAGCCTTAGATGACATAGATGATACTTACGAATATATATTAATAGCTGGTGGCGATGGTACTGTTGATTCAGTTGTAAATGCCATGAAACAAAAGAAACTAGATTTGCCAATAGGAATATTACCAGTAGGAACTGCAAATGATTTTGGTAAATTTATTAATATACCAAATAACATTACAGATGCTTGTAATAAAATATTAAATTCAAAACCTGTTGGAGTTGACCTTGGCAAAATAAATGATAAGTATTTTATAAATGTAGCAAGTACAGGACTTTTTACTGATGTTTCTCAAAAGACCGATGTAAACTTAAAGAACACTATAGGTAAATTAGCGTACTACTTAAAAGGTATAGAAGAGTTACCTAACTTTAGAAGACTAAAAGTCAATATAACGTCTAAAGAGTGTACTTATGATGGTGAAATGTATCTTTTATTAGTATTCAATGGAGAAAGTGCTGGTAACTTTAGATTAGCTACAGAAGCAGACATGACAGATGGTAAGCTTGATGTAATTATATTTAAAGCCATTCCAATTATTGAATTAATACCATTATTTATTAAAGTATTAAAAGGAGAGCATTTAGATTCTAAAAAAGTAGTATACTTTAAAACAGATGATTTATATATTGAATCTAAAGAAAATATAGTTACAGATATTGATGGAGAACGAGGACCAGATTTTCCATTAAATATTAAATGTATTAAAAGTGGAATTAAAGTTTTAGGAATTGATTAGTAAAGTAATTATTAAGTAGTTATAGGTATAAAATATGTAATTATATAATAAATATAAGTAACAGGAATGTAGATAGGAGTGTAATTTGTGAATTTTGCATATTATTTATTTTTGTTACTTATAATTTTTTTATGTCTGATACTTTTAAAAAAGAATATACAGGTTTCACCTAAGAAAATAAAAATATATGTGACTATTGTAATTACATTATTTTTATTAAGACATATAACATTATTTATTTTATGCATACTTAAAAATAGTACAATTGTATACTATTTTAAATCCGTAATTTTCTTAAACCATATATCAGTGCCTCTAATGATTTTAGCTATAACATATGTGTATCTTAGATCTGAAAATTTAAAATTTAGCACTAACTATATTATTGCTGTAATAATATCAGTTGTTTATGGCTTAATAATCTATTTTTCTAAAGCAACAGTGCAAGTAAACACTTTGTATGGTTTTATTTTAAAAATAGATAAAGAAACATTAATATTCTTATTTTCATTAATATTATTAGGAATACTACTTATTTTTAATGTAATTATACTAGATAAACCTTTTGTAAATAAAAAGGGCATATGGCTTATAATTTTATCAATTTCAATTGTAATGATTGAAGATATTATTATTTTAGGGGGAATAAGAGTTTTCCCATATCCAGTTATAGGAGATTTTATATTTCTTATAATTATGAGTTTAGTACTGAATGGTTTTAAAAAAATTAGAGAAATACAATAAAAAATAAGAAAAGACTAATGATTCCAAAACAAACAGAAACATTAGTCTTTTTATATAGTTAAAATTATTTTCTTCTAGTAGAAGTTTTAGGTTTAAAATTACCTTTAGATTTTTTTCTATTTTCTACATTTTTATCTTTTGAATTAGATTTAGAACTTTGAGTTATACTTTTAGCACTTGAATTAGATTTTGCATTATTCTTATTAGAAGTTCTAGTGCTAGTTGTATGTGAACTCTTTTCGCCATCATTATTAGATGATTTATTTCTATTATTTTTACCTTGATATCCAAGTTTAGCTGGTGTAAAACCAATCAAACAATCTTTATCATTACCAATTAAATCTTCTCTGTGTGCTGCAATTAAGGCCTTTTTTACCTTTTTATGATTTTTAGGTACAGCAAATTGAATTAAAGCTCTTTGCATTTCTTTTTCTTCAGGAGTTCTAGGAACATAAACTTCTTCTCCAGTAAGAGGGTTAAATCCAGTGTAGTACATAGTAGTTGACAAGCTTCCAGGAGTAGGGTAAAAATCTTGTACTTGTTCTGGAGTATATCCCATTTCTTTAACATATTGTGCTAGTTCTATTGCTGCATTTAAATCAGAACCAGGATGAGAAGACATTAAATAAGGTACAAGGAATTGTTTCTTATTTAATTTTTTATTTATATTAAAGTATTTATCTACAAATCTATCATATACTTCTCTTGTTGGTTTTCCCATTTGATTTAATACTTTTGGAACAACATGTTCTGGGGCTACTTTTAATTGACCGCTTATATGATGTTCACATAATTCTTTGAAGAAAGAGTCATTTTTATCATGAATTAAATAATCATATCTTATACCTGAACGAATAAACACTTTTTTTATACCAGGTAATTTTCTAACTTTTTTTAATAAAGAAAGATATTCAGTATGATCAATCTTTAAATTTTTACAAGGTGCTGGAAACATACACTGCTTAGTCTTACATGTTCCATGTACTTCTTGTTTTTTACAAGCTCTATGTCTGAAATCAGCAGTTGGACCACCAATATCATGAATGTATCCTTTAAAATCAGGGAGAGTAGTTAATAATGTTGCTTCATCAATTATAGAATTTTGGCTTCTATTTTGAATTACTCTTCCTTGATGGAATGTTAATGCACAAAATGAGCATGAACCAAAACATCCTCTATGACTTGTAATTGAGAATTTAACTTCTTGAATTGCAGGTATTCCACCTTCAGATTCATATATTGGATGATAAGTTCTTGTATAAGGTAAATTATATGTAATATCCATTTCATCTTGGGTTAAGTTTTCTTGAGGTGGATTTTGAACTAGATATCTATCACCATATTTTTGTATTACTGTTTTACCAATAATTGAATCTTGTTCATAATATTCTAATTTATAAGCTTCTGAATAAGCATTTTTATCATTTACCACTTCTTCATATGATGGAACGATAACTGGATTTTCAATATGTGATATATCATTAGTTAAGTAACATGTACCTCTAACGTTAGTGATATTCTTTATATTTGCACCATATCTTAATAAGTCCGCAATTTGAACTACTGTTTTTTCACCCATACCATACATCAATAAATCTGCTTTAGAATCTAGAAGGACACTTCTTCTTATTTTATTATCCCAATAATCATAATGAGCAAATCTTCTAAGACTTGCTTCTATTCCACCAATTGCAATTGCTACATCTTTAAAAGCTTCTCTTATTCTATTGCAATAAACAATTACAGCTCTATCAGGTCTATGTCCTGATTTACCACCTGGAGAATATAAATCTTCGCTTCTATGTCTTTTGGCAGCAGTATAATGGTTAACCATAGAATCTATATTACCTGAATTAACTAAAAATCCATATTTAGGACGCCCTAATTTTTTAAAATCTTCACAATCATTCCAGTTAGGTTGTGCAATAATTCCAACGGTAAATCCTTCTGATTCAAGGGTTCTTCCAATTATAGCAGTACCAAAAGATGGATGATCAACATAGGCATCTCCAGTTACAATTATAAAATCTAATTGATCAATATTTCTTTTTATTAAATCTTCTTTACATATAGGTAAAAATTCTTTACAAAGTTTCATATATTAATTAACTCCAATTCATATATTAATTTAAATTTATATTACTAAGGTATATAGCATTTAACAAGCATTTATCAAGGGTTAAGACACATTTAACCTATGAATAATAACTCAGTTTATATTAACATACGCAAGATTACTTTACAAATAACAATAATTATTATTTTAGTAAAATAGTCGCAAGTTTTAAATAAATAATAACTATACATTTCAAAATAACAGTAACATTATAATACAAGGGGCTTTGGCAGAAAAAATTTGTTGCCTTTTTGCGTCTATGTAATATAATAATTAGTAGAAATAAACAAAGATGATGACGTAATTTAAATTTTTATATTTATCTCATAAATTAGTAGTTTAAAAATTTCTTAATTGCAGTAGTATGAGATAAATGAGCATGCTTATTTATTAGGTGTACATTAATTATAATAATAGGACTATTTGTAAATTTAGTTTAAAAATTAGATTATAGATTATAAGGTGGTGTAAAAGATGGAGGCTGGACCTCAGATTATTAATGATTTTAAATTACAACTTAATATATTTAGGAAGAGCTATTCATCTATTTAAATGTAATGAAAGTTCTTCCTGAAAACATAGAGGAGGAATCTTTCATGAAGAAATTATCAGTATTTTTATATACAAATATTTTATCTAAAAATATTTACGATGAATTTGGGGACGTTCTTGGAGAGCTAAGAGATGTTTATGTAACAACTGAAGAGGGATATCCAAGAGTTATAGGCTATAAACTTAGGAAAGATGGCATCACATTTCATTATGAATTTAGATATATAGAATTTTTAGATGATAATGGAAATGTAAAAATAAAAACAAGAGGAAGCAAAGAAATACTTCCAATGACTTATACTTATCTTCTTTCAAAAAATTTGTTGGATAAAAAAATAGTAGATATAAATGGCAAACAAGTAGTACGAGTTAATGATTTGAGAATTGCTGAAATAGCAGGAGAATATAGAGTTGTGGCAGTTGAAACAGGACCTCTAGCAAGATATAGAAGATTGAATATTGCAGGACTTGCTAAATGTGTATATAAAGTCTTAGGTAAAGATTATGAAGATAAAGTTTTAATGTGGGAAGATGTTGAATCATTGGAAATGGTTGATAATAATTTAAAATTAGTATTACCATATCAAAAATTATCTACACTTCATCCAGCTGACCTTGCAGATATATTAGAAGATTTAGATGCAAGATCGAGAAAGCAAATATTTGAATCATTAGATGAGGATTTAGCAGCAGATACATTAGAAGAAATAGACCCTGAATATAAGGGGAGTATAATTAAGGATTTATCAGAAACTAAAGCTGCTGAGTTGTTAGAAAATATGGCTAATGATGAAATTGCTGATTTATTAGATGATTTAGATGAAGAAGAAAGAGAAAAAATATTAATAAATTTAGAAAAAGAAGATGCAAAAGAAGTTAAAGAATTACTAGAATATGAAGATGAAACTGTTGGTAGTATTATGAGTAAAGAATTTATATCATTAAACTTAGATATAACAATTTCTGATGCATTAGATATACTTAAAGAAATGCAGCCTGATGAAGAAGTTATGTATTATATATATATAACAAATGAAGAAGACAAGATTGAAGGAATGATTTCTTTAAGAGATTTAATAATAAATGATAGCAGTAAAAAAATAAAAGATATAATGGATGAAACTGTTTCTCGTGTAAAACATGATGATGAAATAAATGAAGCAATAGAAGTAGCAGCTAAATATGATTTAGTTACTGTACCAGTAGTTGATGATGAAGATAGACTGGTGGGAATAGTAATAATACATGATTTGATAGATGAATTTTTATTTCCTTTCTGGAAAAAGAAAAATTAAATAAATTTCAAAAATTATATTGACTTTTTTTTGAAATAACATATAATGAAATTATAAAAGCATATCAATTTACTCAGAATTAAAAACTGTGAAAAAGTAAAGTAGCATAAAGGAAAGTTTACAGAGAGAAAAGAATTAGCTGAAATTTTTTTATCAAGAATTTATGTGAAGTGCACTTTGGAGTTGAAATCTGAATTAAGCATTTAAATGTTTATAGTAAGATTTTTCGGGATCACCCGTTATAGTGATAATGCATAAATTTGTGCTAAATTTGAAGAGGAATTAAATTTTTAATTTAATTCAATTAGAGTGGAACCGCGGATACAACTTCGTCTCTATATTTTTATAGAAGACGAAGTTTTTTTATTTTATATAAAATATTTGTAAATATTAAAAATCAAACTTAAAGGTTATAATAAAATATTAGTTAAGAATTGAGAGGATAAAATGGAGAGCTAAGTACTTTCAACCAATAACTCATAACTCTTATTTTTTCACTAATTTAACTAACAAAGTGTGGCATAGCACGTTTTTTAAGAAGTATATAAATTTTAAAAGATAAGTATTAAGGAGGAAAAAAGATGATTTATAATGGAATACTAGAATTAATAGGAAAAACACCAATTTTAAAATTAAACAATTTAGTTAATGATGATAATATGGCAGAGGTTTATGTTAAACTAGAAAAATTTAATCCAGGTGGAAGTGTTAAAGATAGAGCAGCACTTGGTATGATAGAAAAAGCTGAAAAGGAAGGACTATTAAAAAAAGGCTCAACAATAGTTGAACCTACAAGCGGAAATACAGGTATAGCACTTGCTTTAATAGGAAAATTAAAGGGATATAAAGTTATAATAGTTATGCCTGAAACAATGAGTAAGGAAAGAAGAGATTTAATTAAGGCATATGGGGCAGAATTAATATTAACAGATGGAAGTAAAGGTATGAAAGGTGCTATTGAAAAAGCACTAGAAATTGGTGTTGGAGATGAGTATTTTATTCCTCAACAATTTGAGAATATAGCTAATCCAGAAAAACACTATGAAACAACAGCAGAAGAAATTCATAAAGATATACCGGATTTAGATGCAATTGTTGCTGGTGTTGGAACTGGTGGAACATTAGTTGGAATATCAAAAAGCTTAAAAACTAAAAATCCGCAAATCAAAGCAGTGGCAGTAGAGCCATTTTCATCACCAGTATTAAGTGGAGGAAAACCAGGAGCTCACAAAATACAGGGTATAGGAGCAGGATTTATACCTGGAATATATGATGAAAAATATATAGATGAAATCTTAAAAGTAAAAGATGAGGATGCGTTAAAAGTTGCTAAGAATGTTGCACAAACAGAAGGTGTTTTAGTAGGAATATCAGCTGGAGCTGCTATATACGGAGCTATTGAAATAGCTCAAAAACTAGGAAAAGGAAAGAAAGTATTAGCCATTGCACCAGATGGAGGAGAAAAATATATATCAATGGGTATATACGATTAATTTAGATTATCTTTTGATATATGCATAAGAAAAGCTGGACTGAGTAATTGAGTTTTACCTATTGCATATATCAAAACTATATTAGAATATAAACTAAATTTAAATTCTATTGAATTTTATTGAAGAAGGAGAATGGAATTGTGTTTAAAAATTTAAATTATGATTTGGAAAGGGTTTTAATAAATGATCCGGCTGCTAAAAGTAAGGTAGAAGTATTACTTTTATATCCATGTATTCATGCTCTTATATCTTATAGAGTTTCACATTTTTTATATAAGCACAAGTTTTTCTTTTTAGCTAGATTTATTTCTCAATTAGCACGATTTCTTACTGGAATAGAAATTCACCCAGGCGCAACTATAGGAAAAGGGCTATTTATAGATCATGGAATGGGAGTTGTAATTGGAGAAACTGCTGAAATTGGTAATGATGTTATTTTATATCATGGAGTAACTCTTGGTGGAACTGGTAAAGATAAAGGTAAGAGACATCCAACAGTAGGAAATAATGTTCTTATAGGGGCAGGAGCAAAAGTTTTGGGTCCAATTAATATTGGAGACAATGCTAAAATAGGTTCTAATGCCGTTGTATTGCATGATGTTCCACAGGGGGCAACAACAGTAGGAGTTTCTGCTAGAAATATTATTAGAACTAAGGCTTCTATAATTGAAATAGAAGATTTAAAAGGAAGAAAGAAAAAAATTTATAACGAAATGATAATTTAGAGGAATATACGATGGGAGTAAAAGATCAAATAATTAAAACCTGTTCTTCTTTAGGTATAGATTCAATAGGTTTTATAAAGTGTAGGAAATTTGATGAACTAAAGAACTTTTATAAAAATAGAAAAGACTTAAATTTACAAAATGAATTTGAAGAGGATGATATAGATAAAAGAATAAATCCAATTCAATATTTAGAAGAGGGGAAAACTATAATTTCTATAGCTTTCCCTTATTTGACTTCTGAGTCAAATAATAATAATGGTTTTTCTGTATACACAAAGGGGAAGGATTATCACTATGTAGTAAATAAATACTTAAAAATTATTTGTGAAATAATAGAATCTAATGGGGGCATTGCTAAAAGTTTTGTTGATAGCAATTCGTTACCTGAAAGATATATAGCTTATTTGGGTGGAGTTGGATTTGTTGGGAAAAATAATTTACTTATAAATAAGAAATATGGGTCATATATTTTTTTAGGTGAGATAATAACTGATTTAGAAATTTATGATGAGGATAAAGGTACATTTGAAGAGATGAATTTATTTAAAGAATGTGGTAAATGTGAAGAGTGCTACGCAGCATGTCCAACGAAAGCCATTAATTCTAACAAAAAAAATTGTAACATATGTTTATCTTATATTACTCAAAAAAAAGATTTAGCTGATTGGGAAATAGAAAAATTACAAGGAAGAATGTTTGGTTGTGATACATGTCAATTGGTATGTCCTTATAATATAGAAAAAGAATTGTCTAGAATACCTGAATTTTTACCATTTGATTTTATGGTTAAGGATAATGAGGGGTTTATTATTAATATGGAAAATCGACAGTTTAAAGAGAGTTTTAAGAATACATCTTGTGGATGGAGAGGAAAAAATATCTTAAAAAGAAATGCCTTGATCAGAAGTAAAATGTATTTAAAAAATAATAATTTAAACCAAAATCAAAAGTTTGAATCACCATATTTAAATGAGTATATAAATAGACTTTTCCAAAAAACTAGAATATAATTATTATATAAAGAGATATAGAGATTAGAGCGGGAGTGAGAAATATGCTATCACCAACTATAGTAAAAATATTAGAAATGTTACCAGAAAGTTTTCTTGTGAATTTTGGTAAAATGAAAATTGCGAATTATATAAAAAAATATGCAAACATAACCTTAAAAGGAATTGAAAATATAGATAAAGTTAAAAAACCTAGAATTTTTATATGTAATCATTTAAGTAATGCAGATGGATTAGTGTTAGATCGAATATTAAGACAAAAAAGTGATCCATATTTTATTGCAGGTGCTAAGTTAAGTGATGATCTTATAACTAGAATAGGAACAAAGGTTATAAAAAATATTCCTATAAAGCCTAATTCACCAGACAAAGATGCTATAACAAGAATTGTTAAGACTCTTAGAGCTGGGAATGATATTTTAATTTTTCCAGAAGGAACTAGAAGTAGAACTGGTGCTATGATTGAAGGTAAAAAAGGAATATTATTAATGGCAAGAATGTCAAAAGCAGAAATAATTCCTATTGGGATGTGTGGAACAGAAAAGCTTCTTCCAATAAGTGAAAGTGGTGACATGGGTGGAGAAAACTGGCGAAATGCAGATGTTAATATAAATATAGGACAAAAAATAGAACTTCCAAAGAAAAATGAAAATGAAGATAAACATGAATATGATGATAGATGTCTCCATATATTAATGAAGAGTATAGCAAACTTATTACCTGAAGAATACAGGGGAGTTTATAAATAAGAGGAGATTAT
The DNA here is from genome assembly GCF_031344075.1 of Clostridium aquiflavi. Taxonomy (NCBI): domain Bacteria; kingdom Bacillati; phylum Bacillota; class Clostridia; order Eubacteriales; family Clostridiaceae; genus Clostridium; species Clostridium aquiflavi. Next base: position 8,914 of record NZ_JAVJAN010000017.1, on the reverse strand, counting down.
AAATAATATGAAAGTAAGGACACAAAAGATTTTAGATATTCTAAAAGAAACTTACCCAGATGCTAAATGTGAATTAAATTATGAAACACCTTTTCAGTTGTTAGTAGCTACAATTTTATCAGCACAAACTACTGATAAAAAGGTTAATGAAGTTACACAAACTTTATTTAAAGATTATCCTGACTTAGACTCTTTTTTAAATATAACAAATGAAGAGTTGGAGCAAAGAATAAGACAAATAGGGTTATATCGTAACAAGTCTAAAAATTTAATACTTATGTTTAGACAATTAAAAGAAAATTTTAATGGGGAAGTTCCAAGAACCATGGAAGGGATAACTTCGCTTGCAGGAGCAGGTAGAAAGACTGCAAATGTAGTTTTATCAAATGCTTTTAAAGTGCCGTCAATAGCTGTAGATACGCATGTTTTTAGAGTGTCAAATAGATTAGGGCTTGCAAGTTCTGAAAATGTATTAGAAGTTGAAATGCAGTTACAAAAAGAGTTACCTAAAAGTGAGTGGTCTTTAACTCATCATTTGCTAATATTTCATGGAAGAAGATGTTGCACATCTAGGAATCCTAAATGCAAGGAATGTCCATTAAATAATATATGTAAATATGATAATATTAAATAATCTCTGTTTTAGCAAAGTTTTTATGTATGCATAAGTAAGGTGGACTGAGTAATTAAATAAAACATATTTAGAACCACTAGTAATTTAAAGGTTATTATTAGTGGTTCTTTAATTTTGGCAAAAAATTTATTAATATATAATTATAAGATATATTAAAATTAATAGAATATGATTAATATAAAATAATTATTGAACTAAGATATTGGAGGTAACTTATGAAAGTTGGAGTAATAATGGGTGGTATTTCATCAGAAAGAGAAATATCTTTAAAAAGTGGTAAATCAATAGTTGATAGTATAAACAAAGATAAATATGAAGTGATTTCTATAGTTATTGATGAAAAAGAAGATATAATAAATAAAGTTAAAGGTATTGATTTTGCACTTTTAGCATTACATGGTCAATTTGGAGAAGATGGAACAGTTCAATCAGTTCTTCAAACACTTGGAATACCATATTCAGGATGCGGTCCATTAAGTAGCTCTATGTGCATGGATAAGGATATAAGTAAATGTATATTAAAAGCTGATAACATAAGAACAGCACCTTGGATAAATTTAAGAAGAAATGACCAAATAAATTATGAAGAAATAGAAAAAATGGGATATCCAGTAGTAGTAAAACCAACCCATGGAGGATCAAGTGTTGCTACATTTATAATAAAAGAAGAAAAAGATATAGAAAGTGCCGTGACAGAAGCTTTTAAATGGGACAGCGAAGTTATTATAGAAAAATTTATAAAAGGTGATGAAATAACTTGCCCTGTATTTGGTGATAAGATGTTACCAGTTGTAGCAATAAAGCCAAAAGCTGAATTTTTTGATTTCACTGCAAAATATGCAGATGGGGGATCAGATGAATTTGTAACAGAACTTCCAAAAGAATTACATGAAGAAGTAGAAGAAATGGCTTTAGCAACATATAAGGCATTAAAATGTGAGGTTTATTCAAGAGTTGATATGATAGTAACTGAAGATAAAGTTCCATATATTTTAGAAGTTAATACTTTGCCAGGAATGACTCCTAATAGTTTAATTCCTAAGAGTGCAGCAGGACTTAATATATCATTCCCAGAACTTATAGACATGATAATTGATGAGTCAATGAAGGTTATTAGATAAACTACACTTAGTTGGATATAAAAACTTTAACTAAATTTTAACCATTATAAAATAATAATCATATAACATAGAGATAAGCGTCTGTATAAATGCTTGTCTCTATTTATTTTGTCTTTGATAAAATATATTATTAAAACAGATCCAAAGTTGCTTAGCTGTTTTTAGTGTAGTTAATTTAATATATAACCGATAATTAAAAGAATGAGTTAAGTTTAGAAAATCTTAAGAAGTTTACGGAGGTTTTTTTTAGAAGTTTAAGTTAAAATATAGTTAAGGAATATTATGTTTATTTAAAGTGAGAAAAGGGGAATGGACATGCTAGAAAATAAAACTATTTTAATCGTTGATGATGAAAAAGAAATTAGAGATTTAGTTGAAATATATTTAAAAAGTGAAGGTTATATTACTATAAAAGCATGTAATGGTGAAGAGGCATTAGATGTAATTAGGGATAAAGATATAGATTTAGTAATATTAGATGTTATGATGCCTAAACTGAATGGTATAGATACATGCTTAAAGATAAGAGAAGAAAGAGAAATGCCAATAATAATGTTATCAGCTAAAAGTGAAGATATAGATAAAATATTAGGACTTAATATGGGGGCTGATGATTATTTAACAAAGCCATTTAATCCATTAGAACTTGTTGCTAGAGTAAAATCACAATTAAGAAGATTTTGCAAATTTAATACAAAGCATTCTGATGATGGAGAGTTAGAAGAAAGTGTAATAGAAATTGATGAATTAATAATAAACTTAGAAACACATGAAGTAATATTAAATAACAATTTAGTAAAATTAACACCTACTGAATTTGATATATTATTGTTACTTGCTAAGAATAGAGGAAAAGTTTTTTCAATAGAAAATATATATGAAAGTGTATAGAGGAAAAGTTTTTTCAATAGAAAATATATATGAAAGTGTTTGGAACCAAGAATTTATGTCTTCAGATAATACTGTAATGGTACATATAAGAAAAATAAGAGAAAAAATAGAAAGTGATCCAAGAAACCCTAAATTTATAAAGACCGTATGGGGAGTTGGGTATAAAATTGAAAAATAAAGAAAAGTTAAAAAATCTTTATAAAAAATATAATGAAAAATTAATTACTTTAAATTTTTACAAGTTTTTTCGAAGTACATGTTTAAGATTAAAAATAAATATTGAGAGAAGCATTAGATTTGAATTAATGTTAGTAATTGGAGTATGCTTTTTGTTATCTTTTACATTTTATAATTTTACAGATGTATTGTTAAAAAAAGAATATAGAAATCCAGAAGTATTTTATGATTATGAATCTACAGAAAAAGAAGCTAATATGTTATTAAAGGAATTAGAGAGAACGGAACATTTAAAGATAGATGATTCTAAAGATATAGAAAAAATATTAAATTCTCCTATGTATAATAATAGTAAGATATATATTACAAATACTGAAGGAAAAGTTATTTTCAAAACCTCAAATGTTTATGAAGAAACCATAGACATATATAGTGTATTTAGAGATATTATTTCTAATGAGAATGATACTAGTAATGCAGCAAGGGAAAGAGTTCATATTATGCCATTAAAAATGGATAGTACTAGATTGTATTTAATATACTCTAAAATACCAAAGGCAGAAATAGTATATAATACGGTGGAAATGTCTAATTCATCATTAGCTTTGTCGCTTACATTTATAATTTTTATAATTTCATTTGTAATAATTACAAATAATAAGATGAAGTATTTAGATGAAATTGCATCTGGTTTAAAAATAATAGCAAATGGGAATTTAAATTATAGGATTGAAGAAAAAGGAAGAGATGAAATTCGGAAGATAGCTAACAACATAAATAATATGGCTAAAGAGATTGGGGAAAAAATACAAGCTGAAAGGGATGCAGAAAAAACAAAAACTGATTTGATTACAAATGTATCTCATGATTTAAGAACGCCTCTAACTTCTATTATGGGTTATATAGGACTTGTAAAAGAAGATAGATATAAAAATAAAGAAGAAATGAACGAATATTTAAATATAGCCTATAATAAGGCACAAAAATTAAATATATTAATCGAAGATTTATTTGAATACACAAAACTTAACAATAATGGAATGAAACTAAATAAAGAAAAAGTTAATTTATGTGAACTTTTATCACAATTGATAGAAGAAATGATACCTATAGTATATGAAAATTCAATAAATATAAATAAAAAATTTGATATTGATAAAGCATATGTTTTTATAGATATAGTAAAAATGCTTAGAGTATTTGAAAACTTAATAATGAATGCTGTAAAGTATTCAATTAAACCTGGTGAAATAATAATAGGTCTTTATCAAAAAGATGATTATATAACTTTTGTATGTAGAAATAAAGGAGAATATATATCTAAAGAGAAATTAGACAAGGTGTTTGATAGGTTTTATAGAGTTGATGAATCAAGAAATACTACCACAGGAGGATCAGGATTAGGACTTGCTATTTCTAAGAATATAATTAATTTACATGAAGGTAAAATATGGGCTGAATGTATTGATGATAATATAAGTTTTTATGTTAATTTAAAAATGGAAAATTTATAGTAAAAATATAATTATATTTTATTGGTACTTTTTTTGAGTAACTTTAATATTTTATAATAAGACTACTTTTTTTAGGAGGAAGTATGCAAAATAAAAATGATAAGAGTCTTTTTGGAATAGATATTAATGAGTATACTCAAGATGCTCAATTTTCTATTTTAGCAACTAAAATAGATTTTCTATACTTAAGATCATCTGGCTCAGGTACAGGTAGGTTTAGAGTAGATAAAAAATTCATTCAATTTGCAAAAGAAAGCAGAAACTATGGGATTCCTGTAGGGGCATATCATTTTGGAGTTCCGTCATATGACTTAACAGATGCTGATAGACAATGTGATGATTTTATAAATTTATTACAACAAGGTTTTGGAAATAAAGATTATGGAGATTTATTTCCAGTATTAGATATTGAAGTACCTATAGATAAATCTATACCAACTAAGACTCTAGTGGAATGGATAGATAGATTTAGGGTGAGATTTGAAAGAAAAACTAGAAGAAGACTTATGCTTTATACGGGATTGTTTTTCATAGAATTATATGATAATTTTTATGTAAAAGGAAAGGGATATCCTTTGAAAAACATGCCATTATGGATCGCTATGTACACAAAAGTTCCAATTAATCCGCCTTATCCACCTGATATTGGAGGATGGACTAGATGGAGAATTTGGCAATTTAGCGAAGATCAAAAGGTAATGGGAGTAGGAAATCCAGTAGATGCTAATTGGGGACCTGATAATATAAGGTTATTAACTCAACCTTATGATGTGACTGGATTTAAAGCCAGCATGAATGGAAATAATATATATCTTTCATGGAATAGGGTACCCGATATAGATTTGCTAGGATATAATATATTTGTAAATAATTATTGGATAGCAACTGTAGATGAGAATGCAACCAAATATGTTATAGATAAAAATAAACTAGAAATTCCTAAAGGGAATCCTATAAATATCACAATTGAAGCATTTGATTATGATGGCGAAACATCTAAAACTAGAGCTAAAGTTAAATTATAAATAAAATATAAGATAAAGGTATCTTAATTTTATGAAAAGATACCTTTATTTTTATGTAAATTATACGATAATATTCTTATTAAATATAAGAAATAATGTGATATAATAAAACTTGCAATTATGTTTAGAACATGTAATTTTTTATAAAAATGTTAATAGTGTTAAACTGTTAATTCAGTATATTTATTGAAAGGGGAATAAATGTGAACGGAGAGAATGGAAAAAGGGGGAAAGTCCTTAGAAAAATATCAAGTAATAAAAAGAAAAAGAGAATAATAATAGGAATATGTGCATTTATAGTAATTATTTCGGCATTATTTACTGGATATTTTTTATCTATTAATAAAATAGTGGAAGAATGGAATAATAAGATATATTTAGGTGTTGCAGTGCAAGATGTGAACATTGGAGGAATGACAAAAGAAGAAGCAAGAGAAAAATTAATTCAAGAGCTTCAAGGAAAAATAGGAGATAAAAAAGTATCTATAAAAATAGGTGAGTCAGAATTTGAGCTTTTATATTCGGACATATCTCCAGTTTATGATATTGATAATGTGATAAATGATGCTATGAATTTTGGAAAAAATGATTCGGTATTAAAAAAATATTCTTACATAAAGAATAAGGGGAAAGATAAGCATGAAATTGATTTAAATTTATCATATGATGAAGAGAAATTAAAAGCTTATGAAGAAATGGTGAAAAGTAAAGTTGAAGATGAGCCTAAAGATGCAACTCTTTCAATTAATGGGAACGGGTTCAGTATTGTAGACGAAGTTGTTGGTAAAAGTATAAATATGGATGAATTTGATAAAAAATTAAAAGAAATTATAACAGGACATATAAATGAAGAAATTGTAGTTTCAATGGATTTAGAAACGGTACAACCTAAAATTACAAGTAAGGATTTATCAAAAATAAATGGAATTATTGGTTCATATTCTTCAAATTATGGTACGTCATCTGAAGGAAGAAGTGCTAATATAGATCTTGCAACTAAAGCCATAAATGGAGTGATTTTAATGCCAGGAGATGTATTTAGTTTCAATGAAGTTGTTGGTCCTAGAACAGTGGAAAGAGGGTATAAAGAAGCAGCAACTTATGTTGGTAATAAGGTAGAGCCAGGAATAGGTGGAGGCATATGCCAAGTATCAACAGCGCTTTATAGAGCGGTAATGCATGCTAATATAAGAGCGGTAGAAAGAAGAAATCATTCCATGTCTGTAGGTTATGCAAAACCTGGACTAGATGCAACTGTTTCTTATGGGGATATAGATTACAAGTTTAAAAATACTTATGATTCTCCAATTTATATACAAGGAAGTACATACAATAAAGTTATGACTTATAATATATATGGTGATGTTTCTGCATTGGGAGGCAAAACTTATGATATGGAAAATGAAATAATTCAGACCATAGAACCGACTGTAAAAGTAGTAGAAGATGCAACTTTGCCAGAAGGACAAGAGGTTACAGAAAGTGGTGGAATGACAGGTTATAAAACTAATTCTTATCAATTAACATATGAAAATGGTGTTCAAACAAATAAAGAGTTAATATCAAATGATTATTATACAGCTGTTGATATAGTTGTTAAAAAAGGAACACAACCGTTAGTCCCACCAGCAGCTACAGAACAAACTCCAGGTGTTGTTCCACCTGCAAATCCACCAGTAACACCGCCTGTATCACAAGATTCAGTAGCTCCACCAGTAGCTCAATAGTGAAAAAATAAAAGGTACTTTTAGTACCTTTTATTTTTGTTATGTAAACTATTTTTAGTAACTTTCATTTTAATTTAACTTAAGTAAGCTACGACTAGACAGTTAATAAACCATATAGTATACTTTTTAATTATACTGATGGTAACAACAGTAAGTAATTAGAGAAGGTGATCTTTTGAATTTAAATATAGTATTATATCAACCAGAAATTCCGCAAAATACTGGGAATATAGCAAGAACCTGTGTACTTACAGATAGTAAGCTACATTTAATAAAACCGTTAGGATTTGATATAGATGAAAAGCATGTAAGAAGAGCAGGATTAGATTATTGGAAATATTTAAACCTAGAAATTCATGAAAGCTATGAAGCATTTATGGAAAAATACAAGAATGAAAGAATATTTTTATCAAGCACTCATGCTGGAGATTATTACAATGAAATTTCATTTCAAAAGGGTGATTTTATAATGTTTGGAAGGGAATCAAGTGGTGTACCAGAAGAAATCCATGAAGTAATTACTGGTATGAGAATACCAATGATTCAATCAAGTACTAGAAGTTTAAACTTATCTAATACTGTGTCAATAGTTGCGTATGAAGCTTTAAGACAATTTGGATTTCCAAACATGAAATAGGAGAAGGGAATGAGGCAAATGGAGAAGATAAAAATTATCACAGATAGTACTGCTGATTTACCAAAAGAAATATATGAAAAGTATGATATAGAAGTTTTACCAGTTTTAATAAATTTTAAAGAAGAAAGTTATTTAGATGGAGTTGAAATAACTCCATCTAAAGTTTTTGAAAAAATAGAAAGAGATAATATTTTACCTACTACAGGTCAAGTTATTCCTAGTAGATTTGTAGAAACATATAAAAAATATTTAGATGATGGATATAAAATACTTTCAATTCATATGTCTTCTGCTATGAGTGGAACATACCAATCTGCATGTATAGCTAAAAATACATTAGAAAGTGATAATATAATGGTGGTGGATTCTCAAAATATAGCACCAGCATTAGGGATTTTAGTGCTAAAAGCATCTATACTTTTAGATAAGGGAAATAGTTTGGAAAATGTATTTAAAGAGATTGATTCAGCTAAGTACAATATAAAAACATTAATGTGCTTTGAATCATTGGAATATCTTATAAGAGGTGGAAGAATATCTAAAACCGCTGGAATGGTTGGTAGCGTATTTGGAATAAAATTAATCTTAGATATAAAAGATGGATTAATGTCTGTTAAAGATAAAATAAGAGGAAATAAAAAGGTTATTAAAAAAATAATTTCAGAATTAGAAGAAGCACAATTAGATGAGGATGTTCCAATATTACTAGTTGATGCCAAAAATGTAGAAATTAAAGCAGCTCTTTTAGAATACTTACAAGAAAATAATATGAACTATACTGAATGTCCATTAGGATCTAGTGTATGTATTCATTCAGGACCTAATTGTTGTGGACTAGTATATTTAACTAAATAAAATAATAACTTATAGTACCATTTTAGCTTGCTCCCAATATAAAAAACGAGACAAGCAGTAAATATAATAATACTTGCATAACTATTTTAAAAGTCCAATTACAATGCCACTTTGCGTATTAGATAGATCAACACATATTAAAATATAGGCAAAATAATAAAAGGCTATGATTTAAACAAAAAGTTATTAAATTTGTTTGAATCATGGTTTTTATTATTTTTATCATTGGCTCTGTTTTAGCAGGGTGTTGATATATGTATAAGCAAAGTGGGCTGAGTAATTGAACTTAGGAATGCTAAAATGAGTATAGTCCCATTTTAGCTTGCTCCCAAT
>NZ_JAVJAN010000016.1:0-75759 GCF_031344075.1 Clostridium aquiflavi | reverse complement strand
AAGCTTAGTCCAATTAATGCATGCTCCCAATCAAAGATTGCTGACAAGCAATTAATTGTAAATATTAAAAGGAAACTCGACTTTGCTGAGTAAGTTCGAAAAGCTAAATATAAAATTTAGATTCTCACTTAAGAGTTCTAAAAAGCAAATTCCAATGCCAGTTCGCCCTTATACTAAAATATGAACATTCACTTAAAACATAGCCAATTAAAAAAGTATTACACATACCTTTTGCTCTTTAAATAGTATCCAGAAAATTATATGATTATAAGAATTCAATCCATGAATAACTTAAATTATAATTCTAAATTTAGATTATCAAAATCTTTTGGATCTACTATCAATGTTTTATTTGTATGGTAGATTACCATTCCAGGTTTTGCTCCATTTGGTTTTTTAAGTTCCTTAACTTTTGTATAGTCAACTGGAACTTTTGAAGAATTTTTAGCTTTACTATAATAAGCAGCTATTATTGCAGCTTCTTCTAAAGTTTTATCTGGTATTTCATATTCAGCAATAATAACATGAGAACCAGGAATATCTTTTGTATGTAACCAAAGATAATTTTTATTAGCAAACTTTAAACTTAAATAATCATTTTGCAAGTTATTTTTACCAACATAGATATCTATACCATCACTAGATTTAAAGTGGTGTGGTTTAGAGGTTTTCTTCTTTTTATTGTTTTTATCAGATTTTTTAAATCTTATATAACCAGTTTCAACAAGTTCATTTTTTATATCGCCTATTTCATCGTAGCTTTCTACATTTTGAATATTAGTAAGAACTGAATTTAAATACTCTTCTTCTTTGAGACTTTTATCAAGCTGAGATTTAGCGTATTCTTCTGAAACTTTTAGTTTATTATATTTCTTATAATAAGCCTGAACATTTTCTGAAGGAGTCTTAAAAGGATCTAATCTTATTTCTAGATACTCCTCTTTTTCACTATAATAATTTAATAGAGAAGCTTTAGTAGCACCTTTTTTTATACTATATATATAAGACGTTAGTAAATCACCTTTAATTCTCAATTTTTCTTTTTCATCACATTCTTTTAAAGTTTCATGTAAAATTTTTGATTTCTTTTTACATCTATCTATGTTTGTAACAACTAATTTTTGTAAATCTATAGATTTATTATGAAGTCTATCTTGCTTATCTTTTTTATAAAAGAAATCATCCATAAGTATATTAGGATTATCATATTCTATAGTAGAAAAATTATTTTCTAAAGAAGATAATTTTAAGAAATAAAAGTCCTTATAAACTCCACTATCATTAGTGTAAATATTATAAGAAAGATTTTTATCAAGATTTAATATAAAATTCTTAAAAATTTCATAAATTTCTTCTCTAATGGGTGATGAATTGGATTTTATAATGTTATAATATAAATCTGAAGACAATAATTTACTAATACCTGTAAAAGTTTTTGAAAAGAAGTTCTCATCAAAAATTATTGAATTAGTAGATATAAAATTATTAAAATCTTCATATTCAAATAGTAAAGGATTTAATTTATTAGATTCTGGTGGATAAACATAATTAACACCAGGATAGAGAACTCTAAAAGTATTAATATCTGGGGTTATGTGCTTTATTGATTCCATAACCTTATTATCTCTATTTCTAACTAATGTGATATTAGAATGTCGGCCCATAATTTCAATTATAAGTGAATAAATGCTATCGAAGCCTAATTCATCACGATTTTCTATATCAATTACTAAAACTCTATCATTATTTTTTTGAGTCAATTTAGTAATTCTACCACCTAATAAGTATTTACGTAACACCATTAAGTACATTGGTGCTTTTATAGGATTGCTTTTAGTTGAATTAGTTAAATGAATTCTAGCAAATCTTGGAGATGCTGATATTAAAAGCTTTAAATTTTTACGTTCTTTTCTTAATGTTAAGATTATTTCATCTTTTTCAGGTTGATTTATTTTATCTATTTTAGAATCTAATATTGATTTTTTTAAATCATTAACTAAACTATATAAGTAGATACCGTCTAGTGCCATTGTAATTCGTCCTTTCTTAGTGCGACTAGGCAAAAAATAATGCCTTTAAGATAGTATAACATTATAATTGCTTTATTATCAAATATTGATATTACATAGCAAAGCAATTATATTTTATTCATAAAAATTAAAAAATTTAACGTTATATTTTAAGATATTATTAATAATTTAGTATAAGGCAAGTTCAAATTCTATTGGGGCATTAAGTTAAATTGTTAATATTTATTTAAGTAAAATGAAAATAGATTGGGGGAGATACTAAAATGGAATTTTATAAAATGCATGGAGCAGGAAATGATTTTATTTTTATTGAAGACTTTAATTATGAAATTAAAGATGAATGTGATTTAGCACAAAAAGTTTGTAATAGACATTTTGGAATTGGAGCTGATGGTTTAATTATTGTTAGAAAATCAAAAAATTCAACAGCTAAAATGGTTATTATAAATTCTGATGGTTCTAGAGCAAATATGTGTGGAAATGCAATAAGATGTTTTGGAAAGTATATTTATGAAAATAAAATCATAGATAGTATTAAGTTTCCGGTTGAAACAGGAGATGGCATTAAGGAAATAGAATTAATACTAAGAGATGATAAAGTAGAATATGTAAAAGTGTATATGGGAAAACCATCTTTTGATGGAAAAGATATACCATTAAATAATTTAGAAGAATTAATTGATGAAGAAGTTGTTATAGATAAAGAAAAATATAATCTGACAACTTTACTAATGGGTGTCCCCCATACTGTTATTTTTGAAAAGAATCAGGAATATGAGGTTGAAAATGGAGAAAAGATAGAAAAATTCTCTTTATTTAAAGAAGGAACTAATGTTAATTTTGTAAAGGTTAATGATAAAAATCATATACGTGTAAATACATGGGAAAGAGGTGCTGGAGCAACGCTTGCTTGTGGTACTGGATGTTGTGCTTCAGCTGTAGTTGCAAAGAAATTAGGCTATGTAAATGGAGAAAAGATATTTGTAAAAGCTCCAGGTGGAAATCTTATAATAGAAGTTCTAGAAGATGGAGTATATATGAGTGGACCAGCAGAATTTATTTGTAAAGGAAATATTATTTTATAGTGATAAATTAATTGAGGGGATAAAAATGAACGTGTTAAAAAAGAAAAAAATGAGTATTTTAGTATTGATTGTTGTACCTCTGCTGATGCTAGGATGTTCATCTAAGAATGATGAACCTATTAGCGTAGCAGAGGAATTACAAATTAACCAAGGTACAATATTAAAATATGAAGAAGATAAGTATAACTTATATAATTACAAAGAAGATGAATATAAATTATACGAACCAAATAAAGCAGTAGTAGCTTATGACAAATCAAGTTCTAATTATATATACAGTGAAGATAAAAAATATTATATTGTACATAACGGAGAAAAAAATGAAGTAAAAGATAGAGAATTTACAGACATAAAAATATCCCCTAATGGAAAATATATATCATACTTTATAGAAGATGAAGGTTTACATTTAAAAGTATTTGAAACAGATAAAAACAAAGAAATGAAAATTAATTCTAAAGTATCTGTGTCAGGTGTTTTATATGACTGGTATGATGAAAATATCATTCTCTATTATGGAATCAGTAGTGATGGTATAAATGGAGTTTTCACATATGATTTAGATAACAATAAAGAAAATCTTATTTATAAAATAGATGAAGGATATCTAGGATTTATAAAATCTTCAAAAGAAAATATTATCTTTTTACAAATAGATTTTGATAATAATAAAGAGCTGATGATGCTTAATAAATCTAATAATGAAGTAGTATTATTAACTGATAAAATTGAGTTATTACAGGATGTTATAATTAAGAATGATGAAATATATTTTGTTGGAAAAGCTTATAATGATAAGGAGTCCCTTTATAAAGTGAATGGAAATAAGGTGCAAAGAGTAGTATTTGACTTTCCTTCAATAGTAGAAGTAGGTAAGGGATTAAGCATTGGTGAAAATGGAGAGATTTTATTTATAGGTAAAGATAATAGTTCAAAAAAGAAAGCTGTATACAGTTGCTCTGAGGATAAGACAATAAGCTTAGTATCAGATAAAGCTAATGATTATGATTTTATAAAATTTAATGAATAAATTAAAACGCTGAAATTAGAGAGTAACCTCTTTGATTTTAGCGTTTTTACTATTTTTTGAATATATTTACATTAAGAGGGTATAGTACTTAATAATGATGAAGGGAGGTATAAATATAATTGAATATAAAATTAGAGATGTAGATGTGAGCATTTCAAGAAGGATAAGTAAAAAGATATCTGACAAATATAAAGTTATTCCTATAAAACAAGAAAAAAGTACAACTATTGTATTGGGACATGAAATAAAAGATGAAGCAGAAGAATACTTAAGGTTTATTTATAATAATAAAATTGTCTTAAAAGAAATAAGTAAACAAAATTATGACTATTTAAGAGATATTATATTTAAAGTAGAAGATGAAGATATAGAAAATACTTTGATTTATAATGCTATTTTAAGGAATGCTAGTGATATACATTTTGAACCATGCGAAAAAGAAGTAGATATAAGATATAGAATTAATGGTGGATTAATTTTAGTTCACAAAATGCTTTTATCTGAATACCTAACTTTAGCTTCAAAAATAAAACTTAAAGCTAATATGGATATATCAGAAAGGAGAAAACCACAAGATGGAAAAATACTTATAAATTATAACAATAATAATTATGATTTAAGAGTTTCATCTATTCCTGTAGTTTATGGTGAAAAAATAGTTATAAGAATACTATATAGCGAAAATTTTAATTATAAATTAGAAGATCTATATTTTTCAAAAGAAAAAATAGAATTAATAAGAAAGATTATGTCATTAAAGAAAGGTCTAGTTTTAGTTAATGGACCAACTGGAAGCGGGAAATCGACAACTCTGTATACTATATTGAAAGAAATCAATAAAGAAGATATTAATATAACAACTCTAGAAGACCCAGTGGAAGCAATCATTCCAAATATCAATCAAATGAGCTTAAATAAGAAATTAGATATAAATTTTTCAAATGGTTTAAAAAACATATTAAGGCAAGATCCAGACGTTATTATGGTTGGAGAGGTTAGAGATGAAGAGACAGCATCTATGTCTGTAAGAGCATCGATAACAGGGCATAAAGTGTACACCACTATTCATACATCAACACCAAGAGAAGTCTTTTTTAGACTTGAGGATATGGGGGTAAAACCTTACTTACTTAGAGATTCAATTGTGGGAATAATATCTCAAAGATTAATAAAAATACTATGTGAAAATTGTAAAAAGGAAGATATTAAAAATGATTATAAAGGAATTAAATTATATAAAAAAACTGGTTGTTCAAAATGTAATTATTCTGGATATGAATCAAGAAAACTTATAAGTGCTGTATATTTTTTAGATAAGGAATATGATGAAGTCGATATTTATAAAGACAAGTACTGTTTATCTAATATTGGAATGAAAGATGATTTAGAAAAGTTATTAAAGAGAGGACAAATATCCTATGAAGATTATGTAAGATTTATGAAAGGAGAAGGATTAAATGAGTATCTTTAAGAAAATAAATTGTTTTCTTAACAAAAGGTACAAGAAAATAAACTACAATGAATTAAGTTTGATATCTGGAAGCTTAGCACAATTATATAAAGATGGAATAAAAATAAATGAATCTTTAAATTTAATAAAAGAAGTTACATTAACTAAAGAGTACAAAAGAAGTATTAGTGATATTGTTAAAAACATAGAAAATGGAATGACATTATCTAACGCTTTCGATGAAAAAAGAGAATTATATCCTAAGTTTTTTATAGGAATAATATCTATAGGAGAAAATTCAGGAAAGCTATATGAAGCTTTAAAAACGCTAAAAAATTACTATGGAAAAAGAGCTTTTATAAATAAATATATTATAAGTTCATTAACATATCCAATGATATTAATGATAAGCATATTAGCACTAATGGTATTTTTAACTTTAGTAGTTATACCTAATTTTCATAGTATTTATTTATCAATAGGAATAAAACCACCTTTTAGTTGTGAAAAAATATATGAATTAAGTAATTATATAAAAGAAAATCCACTTTTAAATTTTATATCTTTTCTATGCTGGGGAGTTTTTATACCATTCATAAGTATAAGGAGATTAATAGACAAAAGATATGTAAGTTTATTAAGTAATTTCAAGATTTTTAACAAGTTTTTAGAGTATGTAATTGTATTTATATTATCTATTATTGTTAATAGTGGAATGAATATTTCGTATGGACTCAGGTATTGTTCAGATAGTATGAATTTTAATTATATAAGTGACAAACTTAATAAAATTAATGAAGATATATTAAAAGGAAGTACATTAAGTGAAGCAATAACTGACACAAATATATTTTCTAAATATACAATTGCTGTAATAAAGGTAAGGGAAGAAAGTGGATCTATAGGAGAAGCTTTAAAAGAACTAAGTTTAACGTTAGAAGAATCTTTAATTAGAACAATTAATAAATACTTAAGTTTATTACAACCATTTCTTATAATATTTATATCAATAGTTATTACAGTATTTTTTATGATTTTTATTCTTCCTTTATTTGATAGCTTAAAAATAGGAGCGATTAAATGAAGAAAAAGGGATTTACCTTAATAGAAGTCGTAGCAAGTTTATCAATAATTTTAATAATATTTTCTTTAACTTTATCAGTAAAAGATATACATTCTACCATTTCAAATGATATAGAAAGCAAATCAGCTCTTTATGATGTAGAAAATTTATTATCTTATAGTAAAGCTTATTGTAAGAAGAATAGAAAAAGTGGTGAAATTCAAATAGATAATATACGAAATAGAATTTTATTTGGAAAAGATGGCCTAACAACAGTAAAACAAGTTGTTTTACCAAGAAAAATAAGAATCATTAGTAAAAATGATTGTATACAAGTAAGATCCAATGGTCACATAAAGCAAGGAAAAACTATAGTGTTTCAAGATAATAAAAATAATATATATAAGGTTACTATAGCAACAGGCATTGATCCTATCAATATTAGTGGCTTTTAAAAGTATATAAATTTTTAGAAAGGAAATAAGATTGAAAAGTAAAGGAAGTATTTTAATAGAAGCTATTGCAGCATTATTTATGTTGAGTTTAATTATAATCTTCTCAATAAGTACTTATATTCATAATAATCGTATATTAAAAGAAAGAATGTTAAGAGAAGAGCTAAATAGAGCAATATATAATATTACCAATGAATTAAAATATAATAATAAAATGAATAAACTAAAAGACACACTAAATAAAGAACCGTTAACATTAAGTTTTGATGAAAACTTTTTTGAAGAGTTAACTAATACAGAAATTTTGGATTTAACAAAAGGAAATGATATTAAAATCTCTAAACTTAAAGAAGATGATTATAAAATTGAAATTTTAATCAAAGGACTTATTAATAAAGACAATATTCAAGTTGATATAGAAGAAAGTTTTATAAAAATGTGGTGGATGGAGTATGTTTAGAAATAAAAGAATGATAAGTAAAAATTCAAATGGATTTACCATTATAGAATCAATGGTGTATATTTTTTTTACAACAATAATATTTCTTATATCAACTAACTTAATTTTTGATAGTTATAAAGTATATATACAAAATCAAGAAATCAGTAGAGTATATAATAAAATGCAAAACTTTTATATAAATCTAGATTCAATATTGCAAAAAGACATAATAAGAGATATAGAATTTGGTGAAACATATTTAATCCTTTATAGGGACAAAGATAATGTTTTGATAAGTAAGAATATTAGAAGTGATAAAGAATCATTAGGTGCAAAGTACCCAGGAAGAATATCCCCTAATATATTACTTAAAGAAGTTAAAGATTTTAAGGTCATACAAAAAGATAAATTAATCTATTTAAAGATAATTGATAAAAGTGGAAGGGAATTTATTAGATGTATATAAAAAGTAAAGGAAATATTATTATAAGTACACTTTTAGCATTTTCAATAGTTATGCTTATAAGTAGCTGTAGTTTTATAGTTATGAAAAATAATAATGAGATGTCATATCTATACAATAATGATGGAGACAGATATAGCTTATTACAAAATGAAGAGAAAGCATTACTAAACTTTAATAAAGAATTAAACAAAATGAAGAATGAAGAAATCTTTATTGAAAATTTTAATATAAAAAATGATACTAATGAATTAAAGTACAAAATAGAAAAAGATAAATTTTATTTATTAACAGAGAAGAACATATGTAGAGAATTAAAATATATATTTGATGGAAATAAAATATTTTTAATTCCAATATATAGAAATATAGATATGAATAGTGAAAAATAAAAAAGTTAATAATTTAAAAAAGATTTAAAGTATTAAGGAAGTGGATTATGAAAAAATCAGTTTTAATTATGAAAAAACATGCCTTTATATATAAGGACAAAGAATACTTATTTGAACAGTTTGAAGAAATTGAAAAATTAATGAGTAAAAATAGAGAATTCATAATAATTGAAGAAGAATTATATTCAAGACACTTTACTGAAAATATAAAAAAATCACACATATATGAATATGTTGAATTTAAGTTAAATAAAGAATTCCACAAGAATGAGGATATATTATACCATTATGATTATGATAAGAAAAATGGATTAGTATCAATTTATTCTATAAAAGGTGGAAAGAGATTAGAAATATTATCTAAAGGGTCCAGCAACATAAAGGTTATTCCAGTTCAATTTATTATTAAAGATATAATTGTAAATTTATTAGGAAAAAATGCATTAAATTCTAATTGTATAGTTTATTTTTATGGATTTTATTATTACATCGAATTGGTAAATGGAAAGTTTAATCGTGCCTTTGTTGAAAATGAACTTGATAATCTAATTAATAGAATAAATAATTTTGAGAGTTTATGCGAAAATAAAGAAAGTATTTTTTATATAGATAAAAACATAAAAAACAAAGATATAATTACCTTTGATAGTGCCAATAAAGAAATAAAAATAATGAATGTTAATTGCGAGGATGTATTATATGAAAAAATATATAAGAAACGAGAACTTCATTCCAAAAAAATTTTATGATTTGAAAATTCAAAAAGAAGTAGAAAGCATAAAAAGAATAAAATTTTTATTTATAATAATAAACCTTATTCTGTTACCAATGACATTTAAAAATATATATATTTTTAGAGAAAATAAATCAAATTTAATAAATAATGCTGATAATAATAAAATTGAAGTTGAAGAAAGTAGTATTGATTGTGATGATATAGTAAGTTGGATTAATAATATATTTTTAGATGAGATTGAAAGCGCATGCGTAGATAAAGATGGTGGACAATTTAAAATAAATGAAATGGATGCAATAGAAAAAATAGATAGTGATATTAATATAAAAAATATAAATAATGACAATACTAATTATATATTAGGAGTAGAATTGAACAATGAAAGGAAATAAAGTATTAGCTATAATTCTAATTATTATGTCTTGTTTTCAAAGTATGATTTTATATACTACAAACAAATTTAATTTAACTATAAAAAAAGAAGAGTCATATAAAGAAAGTGTAACTATAAACGACTATAAAAATATATCTAATATAAGTTCTGAGTTTAAAGATTTTGATAATATTGAACTTTTAGAAGGAGCAAAGCAACAAGATGGCAATTGGATTGTATCTTTAAAAATAGAAGGTGAAAAAGAGGAGATTTTAGAAAGCCTATCTAAGTTAAGAAATTATGCTATAAAGAATTATAAAATTGAGCATAATAAAGACAGTGGTTCATTGATAATAGAATTAAGTAAAAACAATATAAAGATGTGATTTAAAATATTTTTATGCTATTTATGATTATTTTGTAGACTTTTTTTATTTAAAGTAGAGAGAAATAATTGCAATTATTTCTTTCTTTTGATAAAATATCATTGTTATGTCGAAGTTTACAACAATTGAACTTTAGTATATAAATATTAATTTAGATTGTAATTATTTTATAAATTTTGGAGGGATATTTAATGATATCAGCAGGAGACTTAAGAAAAGGTGTAACTTTTGAGTTCGATGGACAAGTGTTTACAGTTACAGATTTTTTACATGTAAAACCAGGTAAAGGAGCTGCCTTCGTAAGAACTAAGCTTAGAAACGTAATTTCAGGAGGAGTTGTAGATAGAACATTTAATCCAACTGAAAAATTACAAGAAGCTGTAATAGAAAGAAAAGAAATGCAATATCTTTATTCAGATGGAGAATTATATTACTTCATGGATCAAGAAACTTTTGAACAAATTCCTTTAAATGCTGAAAAGGTTGAAGATGCAATAAAATTCTTAAAAGAAAATATGTTTGCAGTTATAAAATTCTTTAAAGGAAGTGCTTTCTCAGTAGAAGCACCAAATTTTGTTGAATTACAAATAACATATACTGAACCAGGTGTTAAAGGTAATACAGCTACAAACTCATTAAAGCCAGCTACAGTTGAAACAGGAGCAATAGTTAATGTTCCAATGTTTGTTAACGATGGCGATGTTATAAGAATAGATACTAGAACAGGAGAATACATGGAAAGAGTTTAAGCTCTGTATGTATTTAAGGTTTTAATACTAAATAAAGTTGCTAAGTTATTTCTTAGCAACTTTATTTATAAAAGGAAGTGGGAAACATGGAAAAACTAAGGAATCAAATTAATGAGTTAAAGTTAAATTTATCTAATATTGAAAGTGAAGAATATAAAAACTATTTTTCATCAATAGTATCAATTTTAGAAACTATGGATAGTAAAATTGAAGAATTAACTGTAAATCAAGAAACTATAGAAGAAAACATTAGATTTATGGATGATGACTTAAGTGGTCTTCAAGAGGAACTTTTTGAAGAAGTATCAATAGATGAACTAAATGAATTAGAAGATGAATATGTAGAAGCTACTTGTTGCCATTGTGGCAATACAGTTTTTGCAGAACAATCAACTTTAAAAAATAATAATGAAATTCCATGTCCATATTGCAATAAGAATATTAAAGGCTAAATATTTAATGTCCATAGTTTTACTATGGCTTTTTTTATTTTTTAGGAAATTATAAAAATCTTATGCCACACCATTATTACATCATTGTGTTTGGAAAGGGTACATGGATAAAAGAATCTGCGTTACAAAAGTCGCCTTGGCGATTTTTTTTATAAAGAAATATATATCTAAATTTAAAGTTTATGTATATATAATACGATGCATATAGTATTTTAAACACAATTTTTCATATGATTTTAAAGGTATGTAATTTAATTTTACATATCTTTTTTTATTTAACAGTAATATTTTAATTTTTATATAAATATTAATAACTAAGAAAAACATTAGAGGAGGAAGTGAGATGAAAGATGATAGTGATTTCTTAAATATATTTCCAAGTAATATATTTAATGTACTTAAAGATAAATGTAAACTAGAACAACTTTATGAAATAAGGATAAAAATAGATAAACCTATTATAGTTTATTCTAATAAAGGAGAATCAATTGTAAATTATAATCCATCAAAGGAAGAGATGAAATCAATAATACAAAAAATATCTAATTATTCACTATATGCTTATGAAGAAGATATAAAACAAGGTTTTATAACAATTAAAGGTGGACATAGAATAGGTATTGCTGGCGAATGTGTTATGTGCAATGGTGAAGTAAAAACTATTAGAAATATATCATCTATAAATGTTAGATTTTGCAGAGAAGTTATAGGATGTTCCAATAAAATTATGAAATATATAGTTAGTGGAGATAGGATTTACAATACAATAATTATTTCTCCACCTAAATGTGGAAAGACAACAATTTTAAGAGATATATCTAGAAACATATCAAATGGAATGAAATTATTAGGTTTAAATGGTAAAAAGGTTTCTGTAATTGATGAAAGAAGTGAAATTGGAGCTTGTTACTTTGGAGTTCCTCAAAGTGATTTAGGAATTAGAACAGATATTTTAGATAATTGTTTGAAAAAAGAAGGAATGATTATGTCAATAAGAAGTTTATCACCAGAGGTATTAATTTGTGATGAAATTGGCACTAAAGGAGATATTGAAGCATTAATTATGGCATTTAATTCTGGAGTAAATATAATTACAAGTATTCATGGATTTACAATTGAGGATATTTATAAACGTAAAGTATTTAAGGAACTTATTGATAATCAAATACTTGAAAGAGCTATTATTTTAAGTTCAAGACAAGGGGTAGGCACTATAGAAAAAGTTTATAAATTAAGAGGAGAAGAAAAAATATGCTTAAATTAGTACTCATCTTTATGCTATTTTTAACTATTTCTTATATTGGCTTTTTATATGGTGAAACTTTTAGAAAAAGATACATTCAACTTAAGGAAATTTTAAAAAATTTAATAATATTGCAAAATGAAATTTTATATGGAAGTACGCCTTTGCCAGAAGCATTAAGTAATATTCAGAAAAAGACAATTAAACCATTAAATACTCTAATAGGTAATGTAAATGAAAAGTTATGTGAAGGTGAAGCAGAAAGTGTATATAGTGCTTTTAGTAGTGAATATATTTTTTTAGAAGAAGAGTTTTATTTATCAGATAGTGATAAAAACTTTTTAATAGATTTCATAAAGTCTTTAGGAGAATCAGGACTTTATGGCCAAGAAAAAATTTTTAATTTAGTAATAGAAAATATAAGGAGCAATTTAAAAGAGGCAGAAGAGGAATCTAAAAAAAATATAAAAGTATATAGATATTTAGGGATATGCATTGGTGCTATGATTACAATATTTTTAATTTAGGTGGTGAATTTATTATGCACGATATAAGCATTCTTTTTAAAATTGGAGGGGCAGGAATATTACTTGTGATACTCGATAAGGTATTAACAAGTAGTGGAAAAGGTGATGTTGCAGCTATAACTAATATTGCAGGTACTGTAATACTCTTATTAATGATAGTTTCTCTTATTGGAGACTTGTTTAACACAGTAAAAACTATGTTCGTAATGTAGGTGATTTTATGTTAATAGTAAAAGTTGTGGCCTTAGCCTTTGTTGGTTTGTTTCTAACTTTAATTTTTAAAAATAGCAAATCTGAAATGACTACATTTATTTCTTTAACAGTTGGTACTTTAATATTACTTTTTATGATAGGTCAAGTACAAGAAATAATTACATTTTTAAAAACTGTAGCAGATAGAGCTAATATAGATACATTTTATATTGGAGTTATCCTAAAAATTTTAGCAATTGCTTATTTAGCTTCATTTACAAGTGAATTATGTAAAGATGCTGGAGCTTCAAGTATAGCAACTAAAGTAGAGTTTTCAGGAAAAATAATGATTTTAGTATTAGCAATTCCAATTCTTATGGCTGTATTAAATTCTATACTACAGATAATGTAGGTGAAATAGATATGAAGATAATAAAAAGATGTACAATATTTTTTTTGATAAGTATTATTGTTATTTCTGTATTAAATTGTATCTTTATACCAGAAAAATCAGTATATGCTTTTGAACAAAATAACTTAAGTACAAGCAGTAACTCTCATGCTAATAAAAGTGAATCTATAATGGATGAAATCACAATAGATAGTTTAGATGATAGTACACAAAAACAAATAAATAATTTATATGAGTATATAAATAAAATGAAAAATAATGTAGAGCTCATGAATGATCTAGATCCAATTCAATATATCAAGGAATATATTAAAAATGGTGAAGGTGATTTTAATATAAAATCCTTGAGCAAGGCATTAACGAGTATATTATTTAAGGAAGTTAGAAGTGTATTAAAACTTATAATATCAATAGTTACAATAGTTATAATCTGTTCACTAATTAAAAATTTACAAGATGCATTTTCAAATGACAATGTATCGGAAATAGCTTTTTATGCATGCTATGCGTTGATAATAATGATTCTTTCAAAGAGTTTTATTATATCTATAGGTGTTGCAAAAGAAGTTATATTAAATATTTCTGATTTTATGGCTGCATTATTACCGGTGCTTATAACAATGATAGCTATGGTAGGAGGATTAACTCAGGCAGCAACATTAGACCCTATTATTTTAGCAGCTGTAGTGTTTATACCGAGAATTTATTCTAATATTATAATTCCACTTATATTAATGGGGTTTGTATTAGAGTTTGCAAATAATTTATCTAATGATCATAAGATTACGAATCTTTGTAAACTTTTAAAACAGTGCACTTTATGGATGCAAGGAATAATAATAACTGTTTTTATTGGTGTTTTAACAGTAAGAGGAATTACATCAAAAACAATAGATGCAGTTACGTTAAAAACTACTAAATTTGCGGTTGATAATTTCATACCTATAGTAGGAAAGACATTTTCTGATGCTATTGCTTCTATTGCAGGATATTCATTAATAATTAAAAATGCAATAAGTTCAGTAGGACTATTAATTATAGTATTAATGCTTTTATACCCAATAATAAAATTAGTACTTATGACAGTGATATATAAATTAGCTGCAGCGTTAATAGAACCCATAAGTGATTCTAGAATAACTAATTCAGTGGCGGCAGCAGGAAATTCAATGACGTTAATTATATCATGTGTTTTAAGCGTAAGTTTAATGTTTTTTATTTTAATAGCTCTTGTTGCATCCTCAGGGCTGTTTATAGTAGGAGGATAAGACATGAATTTGTTAAAGGAACTCGTAACAACCTTAGTTACTGCACTTATATTTATAACGGCAATAGAACTTATAAGCCCTAATAATGGTATGAAAAAATATCTAAAGTTTATATTAGGGTTAGTTTTAATAACCATAATATTAAATCCAATAGTGAAAATTATTTCAAATGGAGAAGACAGTATATATGAATCTATAAGTAATTATGAAGACGTATTCTCTAATTATAAAAATGAAATTAAAAGTAGTGATGAGGATAAGTTAAAGGATGGAGATTTAAGAAAACAAGCTTTTGAAGAAAATTTTAATAAGAATTGTGAAAGTTTACTTAAATCTGAATATCCAAATAAAAACTTTAAAAGTGATGTTGAATGTATAGTTAATTTTAATAACATGATTTTTGATATAAAAAAAATAAAAATAGGTATAAGCGAAAAGTCAGTAAGTAAAATTAAAAAGGTGATAATTAATAAAAGTGATAAATATTATGAAGAGAATCAAAATAGCCAGTATAAAGAAATAGTGACATTTATAAGTGAACAGCTAGATATTCCTAAAGAGAAAATAGAAGTATATAAAATAGAGGAATAGGAGATGAGTTTATGGATAAAAAAAAATTTTCTAATAATCTAAAGAAAATACTAGGCGAAAAAAAATTAAGCAATCTTATTTCTATTTGCTTAGTATTAGCATTTATATTTGTGACCATGAATGTATTATTACCAAAGAATAAATATATAAATAAGAGTAATGACATTATTTATAAAGAAGACAAAAAAGAAAGTCCAAAAGAAAATGAAGTAAGCACTTCAACGACTATTTCAGGTGATCAAAAAACATATGAAGAAAATCAAAAGGTGGAATTAAAAAATATATTAAAAAAGATGGAGGGGGTAGGAGAAGTTGACGTAATGATTTCATTTGAAAGTGGAGAAGAAAAAATTCCAGCATATGATACTAATGCTCAAGTATCAACTACGGAAGAAACGGATACTGAAGGAGGAAAGAGAACTAATAATCAAAAAAATGATGGCGCAACAGTTGTTATGACAAGTAAAGACGGTGGAAATGAACCATTTATTTTAAGAACATATAAACCAAAAATAACAGGTGCTGTTGTTGTTGCAGAAGGTGCAGAAAATAGTAAAACAAAATATAACATTGAGCAAGCAATTTCAAAATTATATAACTTAACTTTGGATAAGGTTAATGTATATCCGATGAAGAAGTAGCATATAATTTAAAAGATAAAAAGGATGGGAGGAAAATATTATGAAAAGGAAACAATTAGGTATAATCTTTACTTTGTTAGCATTAATATTATGTGTAGGGGTGTTAGCAGCAAAGTTAAATAAGGGAGGACTAAACGATCCGACTGATTTAAGTGCAGTATTATCAACAGAAAATGTAGGGGTAAGTGAGGAAAAAGGAGAAGTAGCTAAAGCAGATGATGATAAAGCTACATTAAGTCAAAATGAATACTTCTTTCAATCTAGAAGTGAAAGAGAACAACAAGAAAGTGCAACAATTCAAAGCTTAAAAGCGTTAGTAGCAGATGAAAATACATCTAAGGAAAAGAAGGAAGATGCAAATAAGGAATTGACAGAAAGAATTTTAAGAAAAGATAATGAAGGAAGAGTTGAATTAAACATAAAAAATAAAGGATATGAAGATGCATTATGTATGATTGATGACAAGAAAGCAACAGTAATAGTAAAGTCAGCAAATACTCTTGAAGAGAAAGATAGCATTGCCATTCAAGAAATAGTACAAAATGTATCAAAGATAAAAGATGTAGTAATACAAGTTCAAAAATAACATAATTATAGCTTTGAAAAATAATATAAGTTTAATTGTAATGTTAAATCATATTTGTTATAATAAACGTAAGATTAACATGTTTTGTTATTACAAAACCTAGGAGGGTGAAAAGCATGGAAAGTTTGAATAAAGAAGATAACGTTGGTATCGTAAAAATATCAGACGAAGTAGTAAGCGTTATTGCAGGCATTGCCGCACAAGAAATTGATGGCGTTAGTGATTACCAAATAGGGGGCTCAAATAACTTATCAAGCATTTTAAAGGGTAAAAAGTCATTAGGGAAGTCAACGAAGGTTACTTTGCTTGATGATAAAGCAACTATAGATATAAATTTAAGCGTCGAGTATGGTGTAAAAATAATGGAGGTAGTTTCACAAGTTCAAGATAATGTAAAAAGAACGGTTGAAGCTATGACTGGATTAGTAGTAGAAGCAGTAAATGTGTATGTTCAAAACATTTATATGCCGAAAAAAGAAGAAGTTGAATCTAAGTAGTATCTAAATTTCACCCTCTGAATTTCAGAGGGTGTTTCCATGCTAGATATTATTTAGAGAATAAATTTCAACAAAAATGACAAGAATTAAGAAGAATTTAAAGTACGTGGAGGATCAGATGAATAGAAAACTATCAAGAGAAAAAGCAATGGAATTATTATTTGGGATGACATTAAACACTGATAATTATGAGGAAACATTAGAAAACTTTATAGACAATTATGAAAGTGATATAAAAGAATTAGATATAACATACATAAAGAGAATATTAATAGGGGTAGAAAATAATAAAGATAACATAGATGAGGCTATATCAAAGAATTTATGTAATTGGAAAATAGATAGAATATCAAAGGTTAACTTATGTATATTAAGATTAGCTGTATATGAATTATTATATGATGAAGAAATTCCAAACAGAGTTGCAATAAATGAAGCATTAGAAATAACAAAGAAATATTCAGATGAAAAAAGCGTTTCATTTATAAATGGAGTTTTAGATAATATCTTAAAAAAATAAAATATAAGGGGCGAAAATAAAAATGGGGCAAATTATAAACGGAAAAGAAGTAGCATTAAAGATAAAAGAAGAAATAAAAACTTTTGTTGAAGAAAGAAAAAATAATAAACTTAGGATTCCAAAGATTGCATCTATATTAGTTGGAAATGATGGGGGATCAATTTATTATATGTCAAGTCAAGAAAAGGTGGCTAATTCTTTAGGTATAGATTTTTTAAAGATTATATTAGAAGAAGATGTTACTGATGAAGATGTTATAAATGAGATTCATAAATTAAATGAAGATGTTAATATTCAAGGCATAATGCTTCAATTACCATTACCTAAGCATTTAAACGAAAAAAAGATAATAAAAGAGATATCTGTTAAAAAGGATATAGATTGTCTTACATTTGAAAGTCAAGGTAAATTGTATATGGGGGAAAAAGGATTTTTACCATGTACACCTAATTCAGTTGTAACTTTAATTAAGAGTCTTAATATTGATATAACTGGTAAGGAAGTAGTTGTTCTTGGAAGAAGTAATATAGTAGGAAAGCCAGTAGCACAACTTTTATTAAATGAAAATGCAACAGTTACTATATGTCATTCTAAAACAAAAAATTTAAAAGAAGTATGTAGTAAAGCAGACATATTAGTTGTAGCAATTGGTAAACCTAAGTTTATAGATGAAGAATACATAAGAGAAAATGCAATAGTTATTGACGTAGGTACTTCATCTTTTGAAGGTAAAATAACAGGCGATGTTAATTTTGACAAGGTAATAGATAAAGCTTCTTTCGTAACACCAGTACCAGGTGGAGTTGGAGCTTTAACTACTACTCTTTTAATAAAAAATTCATGTGAGGCTTTAAAGGAATATGAAGATTAAAACTTTAACTGTTTCAGATCTAACAAACTATATAAAAAAAATAATTGATAATGACTTTATTTTAAATAATCTCTCTGTAAAAGGGGAGATTTCTAATTTAAAGTTCCATAGCAGTGGGCATATTTATTTTTCTTTAAAAGATAACAATAGTAAAGTAAATTGTGTTATGTTTAAAAGCAAAGCAAGTCTTTTAAATATTGCCTTAGAAGATGGTATGGAAGTGATGGTAAAGGGAAGAGCATCTATTTACACAGCTACAGGGAGTTTTCAACTTTATTGTGATGAGATAAAAAAAGAAGGGCAAGGAGAGTTATTTATAAAATTCGAAGCTCTTAAAGAAAAATTATCAAAGTCTGGATATTTTGATGAAAAGTATAAAAAAAATATCCCTATGTACGCTAAAAGAATAGGTGTTGTAACCTCATCAACAGGTGCAGTAATAAGAGATATAATAAATGTAACTAAAAGAAGAAACTCATTAGTAGACATAATATTATATCCAGCTAAGGTTCAAGGTGACGGTGCATATAAAGAAATAATTGCAGGAATTGAATATTTTAATAAGAAGAAAAATATAGATCTAATAATAGTTGGAAGAGGTGGAGGTTCTATAGAAGAATTATGGAACTTTAATGAAGAAGAACTTGCAAAAGTTATATTTAATTCTAAGCTTCCTATTATTTCAGCAGTAGGTCATGAAGTCGATTTTACAATTTCAGATTTTGTTTCTGATGTAAGAGCAGCAACACCGTCACAAGCAGCTGAAATAGCAGTTCCGCTATTAAGTGATATAAACACAAGAATTTATGAAATATCAAAATCATTAGATTATGAAATACAAAAGAAATTAAAAGATTGCAAAAGTAGATTAGAGTCAAATGAGAGAATTTTAAAATTACATTCTCCAATGTCAAAAATAGTAAACTCATATTTAGAAATTGATAAATTAAAAGATAGATTATATTTTGCAATAGATATAAAAATAAAAAGAGAAAAGCAAAAGATAGAATCATTAAATAATTTATTAAGCGCTAATAATCCTATAAAGGTACTTAATAAAGGATATGCTATAATAGAGGATGAAAATAATAAGATCATTAAAGAAATATCACAATTAGATGAAAAAAAAGAAATAAGTGTTTCTTTAAGTGATGGAAAAATTAAAGGAAATTTTATACCTATTAAGTAAGGAGAGTATTATATGGCAAAGAAAGAAAGCTATGAAGATATGCTTGGTAAACTTCAAGATATTTTGAGTACTTTAGAAGATGATAATTTAAACCTTGAAGAGGGTATGAAATCTTATGAAGATGGAGTAAAATTAGTAAATAAACTTTATAAAACTTTAAATTCATATGAAGGAAAAATATCTGTAATTAAGGAAGAGAAAGAAGTGGAGTTTGAAAGTCAAGATGGAGATAGATAATTTAAAAAATACAATAGATAATTATTTAAAAAATTATTTTACAAATAGAAGTTCTTATAATAAAGCTGTTTATGAATCAGCAGGATATAGTGTAAATATAGGTGGAAAAAGAATACGTCCAACATTACTTATATTAACTTATTCTTTATATAAAGATAATATAGAAAAAATAATGCCAATGGCAGCTGCAATTGAAATGATACATACTTATTCTTTAATACATGATGATCTTCCATGCATGGATGATGATGATTTAAGAAGAGGTAAACCAACAAATCATAAGATTTTCGGTGAAAATATTGCAGTTTTAGCAGGTGATGCATTATTAAATGAAGCTATGACTTTACTTATGAAAAGTTCATTAGAATTAGGAGAAAGTGCTTTAAAAGCTTCTTATGAAATTTCAAAAGCAGCAGGCGCAGAAGGAATGATAGGCGGTCAAGTTGTTGATGTATTAAGTGAAGGAAGCGAAATATCAAAAGAAGAATTAGAATATATGCACGAAAAAAAGACAGGGGAACTTATAAGAGTATCAATAGTAGCTGGTGGTATTTTAGCAAAAGTTCCAAGTGGTGATATAGAAGCTTTAAATGAATATGGTAAAAAATTAGGCTTAGCTTTTCAAATAAAAGATGATATATTAGATATAGTAGGAACAGAAGAAACATTAGGCAAAGCAACTAATAGAGATAAAGAATTAAACAAAACTAATTTTATAACTGTTTATGGATTAGAAAAATGTGAAGAGCTTTGTAAAATGTTAACTGATGAATGTATAAAAATTTTAGATAACTTAAGTGTAGACGCTAGTTTATTAAAAGAATTAACTTATAATCTTTTAAATAGACTAAATTAAAAAAGGGAATGGTTATTATGAAATCATTATTAGATAGTTTAAATTTTCCAAAAGATTTAAATAATTTGAGTGATAGTGATACAGAGAGATTAAGCAAAGAAATAAGGCGATTTTTAATAGAAAGTGTTTCCAAAACAGGGGGACATTTATCATCTAACTTAGGTGTTGTAGAGCTTACTTTAAGTCTTATGAAATCTTTTGATTTTGAAAAAGATAAAATAGTATGGGATGTAGGACACCAAAGTTATGTGTATAAGATTTTAACTGGTAGAAAAGGTGAGTTTAAAAATCTTAGACAGTTTGATGGTCTAAGTGGATTTCCAAAGAGAAATGAAAGCAAGTATGATTATTTTGACACAGGTCATAGTAGTACTTCAATATCAGCTGGACTTG
Source organism: Clostridium aquiflavi (assembly GCF_031344075.1). Classification (NCBI taxonomy): domain Bacteria; kingdom Bacillati; phylum Bacillota; class Clostridia; order Eubacteriales; family Clostridiaceae; genus Clostridium; species Clostridium aquiflavi. The sequence goes on along the minus strand of NZ_JAVJAN010000016.1, from coordinate 54,630 downwards.
GAATGGCAAGAGCTAGGGATTTAAAGAAAGAAAAGTACACTGTAGTTTCTGTAATCGGAGATGGAGCTTTAACAGGTGGAATGGCATTAGAAGCTTTAAATGATGTTGGTTTTAGAAAAACTAAAATGGTGATAATTTTAAACGATAATCAAATGTCTATTTCACTTAATGTTGGGGGACTTTCTAGATATTTAAATAAATTAAGAATGGGCCAAACATATAATAAATTAAAAGCTAATATAAATACATCTCTTGGTTCATCTGATTTAGGAAAAGATCTTATTTCTAAAATGTCAAAAGTAAAAGATAGTATAAAGCAATTAGTTGTACCTTCAATGTTTTTTGAAAATATGGGAGTAAAATATATAGGTCCTATTGATGGTCATGATATAAAAGCAATGAACGAAGTTTTCAGTAAAGTTAAAGATATAGAAGGTCCTGTTATAATACACACAGTAACTCAAAAAGGTAGAGGATATTCATTAGCAGAAAAAAGTCCATCTAAGTATCATGGAATTCCACCTAGTAATGATAAAAAGGAAGAACCAAACAAAGCTTGCAAGGAAACATATTCTAAAGCTTTTGGTAATGCATTAATGGATATAGCAAAAGAAGAAAAAGAACTAGTTGCTATAACAGCAGCTATGCCAGACGGAACTGGACTAAAAGATTTTTCTACTACTTATCCAGAAAGATTTTTTGATGTTGGAATAGCAGAACAACATGCAGTAACATTAGCAGCAGGAATGGCAGCTAATGGATTAAAGCCTGTATTTGCAGTATATTCTACTTTTTTACAAAGAGGATTTGATCAGGTAATACATGATGTGTGCATTCAAAACTTACCTGTAATATTTGCTATAGATAGAGCAGGAATAGTAGGAGAAGATGGAGAAACTCATCAAGGAATTATGGATGTAAGTTATTTGTCAATGATGCCTAATATGACAATAGTAGCTCCTAAATGTACAGAAGAAATTTTAAGTTTATTAAAATGGGCAATAAAAAGGAATTCACCTGTAGCCATAAGATATCCAAGAGGTAAAGATGTTGTTTGTAATTTAGATGCTTTAAAAGAGATAAATTATGGAAAATGGGAAATTGCAAGTGAAGGAAATAAGATATGCATTATAGCTAGCGGAAGAATGCTTCAACATGCACTTTTAGCAAAGGAAATACTAAAAGAAAAAGGAATAAATCCTAAGATAATAAATGCAACTTTTATAAAGCCAATAGATGAACATTTATTAAAGAATTTAAAAGAAGAAGGATATGATATTTTAACTATTGAGGATAATATTATATGTGGAGGCCTCGGAATAGCTATTCTAGAATATTTAAATTGTATAAATTATAAGGGAAATATGAAATTATTAGGATATGATGATGAATTTATCCCACAAGGAAATGTAGAAATACTTTATAAAACATATGGATTAGATCCTGTAAGTATAAGTAATACAATCCTTAAACTTTATAATTAAAAGGAGAATATAATATATGGCAGAAAAAAAGGAAAGACTTGATATACTTTTAGTAGAAAAGGGTATAATTACTTCTAGGGATAGAGCTAAGGCTTGTATTATGGAAGGTAAGGTATTTGTTGATGGTCAAAGAGTTGATAAAGCAGGAGAAAAAGTAAGTATAAATGCTAACATAGAATATAAAGGCGCAAAACTTAAATACGTGAGTAGAGGTGGACTTAAGCTAGAAAAAGCTATGAAGTCCTATGATATATCTTTAGAAGATAAGGTATGTATGGATATAGGGGCATCTACTGGTGGATTTACTGATTGTATGCTTCAAAATGGAGCAAAGAAAGTGTATTCAGTAGATGTAGGATATGGTCAGTTTGCATGGAAATTAAGAACTGATAAAAGAGTAGTATGCATGGAAAGAACTAATATTAGATATGTTACATTAGAAGATATTGGTGAACCTTTAGATTTTGCATCAATAGATGTATCTTTTATATCATTAAAAAAGATAATGCCAGCAACATTAGGACTTTTAAAGGATACTGGTGAAGTGGTAGCTTTAATAAAGCCACAATTTGAAGCAGGTCGTGAAAAAGTTGGTAAAAAAGGCGTTGTTAGAGAAATTAGTACACATAAAGAAGTAGTGTATGGAATAATTGAATTCCTTAAAAATGAAAACTTAAATATCCTAGGGGTAGGATATTCTCCAATAAAAGGCCCAGAGGGAAACCGAGAATACTTAGTCTATTTTACAAAAGATAATGAAAAAGAAAGTAATTTTCAAATTGATGATGTAGAAAGGGTTATAGAGGAATCTCATAAAGAACTTTAGAGATTTTCGGAGGGGTTATGAAGAATATAGGTATTGCGATAAATCCATCAAAAGACTGTAAAAATACTATTTTAAATATGGTGAAAGAAAAAATTGAAAATATTTGCAATATTACTAATATTGAAGTATACAATAGTTTTGATATAAAAAATTTAAATTTAGGTTCATTAGATTTGCTTATTGTTTTAGGAGGAGATGGAACACTTCTTGGAGTAGCAAGGGAATTGGATGATGATTTTAAGGCACCTATATTAGGAATAAATATAGGTAACTTAGGAGTTTTATCTAGTATAGAAATATCCGATTTAGATTTGGCATTAAAAAAATTGATGACTAAAGATTGTAAAGTACACAAGAGAATGATGTTAAACTGTGAAGTAGATATAAATGAGTCAATAAAGAATATCAAGGCCTTAAATGAAGTTGCAGTAGCAAGAGGAACTTTGTCAAGAATGGTAAAATTCAAGATATTTGTTGATGAAAAATTATATGCTATATTTAAAGGCGATGGACTTATTGTTTCAACTCCTACGGGATCAACAGCGTATTCTTTTTCAGCAGGAGGACCATTTATATATCCTGACTTAGAAGTTATTAGTATAGTGCCTATATGTGGTCATACAAAGAGTATGCATCCAATTGTACTAAAAGGTGATAGTACTATAAAGATAATAGCACAAAATGGCGGAGATCAAATATACTTGACAATAGATGGACAAAGAGCAATAGAAATGAAAGACAATTCTGTTATAACTGTAAAAAAGAATCCAAAGTCATTAAAATTACTGTTATTTAACGATTATGATTATTTTAAAGTAATAAGAAATAAGGTATTAAATAATTCTAAGGAATGTGATGGTGAAGAAATTTGAAATCAAAAAGACATACTAAGATATTAGAGATTATATCATCTAAAGAAATAGAAACTCAGGAAGACTTAGCGGAAGAATTAAAATCACAAGGTTTTGATGTAACTCAAGCAACTGTTTCAAGAGATATCAAAAATTTAAAACTTATTAAAATACAAGGTGCTTCTGGAAATTATAAATATGTTGTATCTTCTGGTGAAGAAAAAAACATAATAGACAGATTAAGTAATATATTATCTAATACGGTTATAAGCGCAGAAAACGTAGATAAGATGGTAGTAATAAAAACTATAAGTGGTTCCGGATCAGCAGCAGCAGAGGCTATAGATAATTTAGAAGGATCCGATATAGCAGGAACAGTAGCGGGAGACAATACAATATTTATACTTCTTAGAAGTTTAGAAAAAGCAGAAGAATTAGTAGCTAAAATAAGAAAAAGAATATCACTATAAATATAAGGATGGGTATATATGTTAATTCAATTGAACATTAAAAATTTTGCATTGATACAAGAAATAACTATGAATTTCAATGAAGGATTTAATATTCTTTCAGGTGAAACAGGAGCGGGTAAATCTATTTTAATTGATGCAATAGATTATGTATTAGGTGGGAAATTTTCGAAAAGTTTAATAAGAACTGGAGAAGATAAAACTTATGTTGAAGCTATATTTACTATTGAAAATAGCTTATTAAAAAATGTATTGATTGAATTGGATATTGAAAGTGACGATGATATGCTAATTGTCTCTAGAGAAACTCATCAAAGTGGGCGAAGTTTAATTAAAGTTAACGGAAAAACTTTTTTAGCATCTCAATTAAAAAAAATAAGAGAAAGATTATTAGATATACATGGTCAACATCAAAATCAAACTCTTCTTCAAAGAAATAGTCATATATTGTACTTAGATGAATTTATAGGAGAAGAAATTCTTAATCACTTAGAAGAATTTACTTCTTTAAAAGATAGTTTATTACAAATCGAAAATAAAATTCAACAAATATGTGGAAATGATGATAGAGATAAACTTTTAGACTATCTTAAATTTCAAATTGAGGATATAGAAAAAGGAAAATTAAAAGAAAAAGAAGAAGAAAATTTAAAAGAAGAATTTAATTTACTATCAAATGCTGAAAAAATAAGCAAGAGTTTAAATTTATCATATGCTTTATTAAATGGTGTTGATGGAGAAAATAGTATTATAAATTCAATATCAAAGGTAATTCAAGAATTATCGAATATTGAAAATAATTTTGAAAAAGTTAAAAAAAATAGAGAACTAATAGAAGAGGCTTTTTATACAATAGAAGAAGTATCTAGAGATATAAGAAATATAGCTGAAGAAGTTGTATATGATGATGATGCTTTAGAAAAAATAAATGCAAGAATATATGAAATTAATCAATATAAGAAAAAATATGGAGCTACTATAACAGAAGTTTTAGAATATTATAATAAAATAAAAATACAATATAATGATCTTATAAATTCTGAAAAAATCATTGAAGAATTGAATTTGAAAAAGCAAGAAATTATGAAAGAAATGGAAAAAGTATCACTAAAACTTCATGAATTAAGAGTTGATAAAAGCACTGAATTAAAAGAAAAAATTTTAAATGAACTTAGTTTTGTAGGTCTTGAAAAATCAACTATGGAAATAAGTATAATAAGAGAAGAAAAATTTAATTCTAGAGGTTTTGATGATGTATGCTTTATGATTTCTACAAATCCTGGAGAACCACTTATGCCATTAGAAAAAATATTATCTGGTGGAGAACTTTCAAGAATAATGCTTGCATTAAAATGTGTTTTTGCAGATAAAGATGAAATAGCAACTTTAATTTTTGATGAAATAGATACTGGTATTAGTGGTGTTGTGGCAAAAAGAGTTGGTGAAAAAATGTATCAAGTCTCTAAAAATCACCAAGTTCTATGCATAACACATCTTCCACAAATAGCAATTTTATCAGATTATCATTACTTTGTATCAAAAGTAGTAAAAGAAAATAAGACATTTACTAATATAAGGGTGTTAACAAAAGAAGAAAAAGAGTATCAAATTGGTAGAATGCTTGGTGGCGATGAAGTTACAGAAGCAACATTAAATAATGTGAAAGAAATGATAAAAATTGCCGAGTTAAAAAAATTAGAAATTTAAAAATTAATACATATAGTAATATATTTTGGTAAAAATAAAATCATGTAATGCGTGGTTTTATTTTTTTTTATTGTTCCAAATTTCTTGCAGGCGAGTTCTAAAAGGCAAAAAATTAGAAAAATCCATAATTTTAAGAATGGATTTTATATTTTTTCAAATAACAATAAAAATATATTTATAAAAAATTTAACATGAACTAAAAATTTTTGACTTTTATAACAATGTTAATACAGCATAAGAGGCTTGTCTCATGGGGAAATTAAAATCAGAAGCAAAGGAGGAGGGAAATTATGAAGAAGAAAATATTAAAAACTATTAGTTTAATTACAGCTCCAATCTTGATTCTGGTTTTAATAACTAGTATATATTTAAAAGGTATTCCAAATACAATATATACAAATAAAGATATACCAGTATCTTCGATGATTCCGATAGGAAGTACAATAAATAAAATTGAAGATTACGGGAATAAATATGAGGTTAAGTTATTAGGGTTGATACCAGTAAAGTCATTAGAGGTTCAAAAAGTAAAAAATCTAGAAATTTATCCAGGTGGAAATAGCGTAGGTGTTAGAGTATCTACACAAGGCGTTTTAGTGGTAGGATATTCTGATATAGTAATTAATAATGTAACAGAAGAAAGCCCTGGTAAATTAGGTGGAGTTCAATTAGGAGATATAATATTAAAGATTAATGGTGAAGAAGTTGAAAATTGCAAAGATTTAGTAGGTATAATTAAAGATTGCAAAGAATGCAAAATAAAAGTTGACTTATTAAGACATAATGAAAAATTGAGTAGAGAAATAGAACTAAAAAAAGAAGAAAACTCAGATTATAAACTAGGACTATGGATTAGAGATTCTACAGCAGGTGTAGGAACAATGACTTTTATAGATAGTGAATCAAAAAAATTTGGTGCATTAGGTCATCCTATTACCGACTGTGATACAAATGAAGCATTTTTAATTAAAAAAGGTGATTTATTAGAATCATCAATAATAAGCTTAAGAAGAGGTGAAAAAGGATCTCCAGGAGAACTTAAAGGTGTATTTATAAACGAAAATAATGTAAGTGGTAAAATAAAAAGTAATACTGAAAGTGGTATTTTTGGAACAGTTGAAAATATGAATATTATAAAAAGTAATGTAAAACCTATGAAAGTTGGATTTAGAAATGAGATATGTGAGGGTAAGGCAAGTATAATAACGACTATTGACGAATCTGGACCTAAAGAATATGAGATAGAAATAGTTAAACTTTTGGAACAAAATACTCCAGGACCTAAAAGTATGGTGATAAAAGTTACTGATTCTAAGTTATTAGAAAAAACAGGAGGAATAGTTCAAGGAATGAGTGGAAGTCCTATTATTCAAAATAATAAAATTGTAGGAGCAGTAACTCACGTGTTAATAAATAAGCCAGATACAGGTTATGGAATATATATAGAGTGGATGTTAAAAGATGCAGAAATAATAAAATAACATGTAGTATTAAAAGCACTAATTTTTATAATTAGTGCTTTTACAATAAAAAAATAATGAGTTTTACAAACTATTTTCTACAAAACTATTTACTTATATTAAAAATAAGGTTATAATTTACAAATAGTGGAATATAAATTAAATATAACAATTAATGTTATATTTGATTAATTAGTGTTATAATTTAGTTATTAACTGTTATTTTTAATGTAAAGTAATACATATCACTATAACGTAATAAAGCAAAAAGAGGATTTTTATTAAAGAGTATAGAATTATTTAATGTGATAAGTTTGGCTATTAAGAGTAGTTTATGATGTTATAGAGAGTATGATTCAAATAGTAATATAATTAGGTTTATGAAGGAGAGGAAAAAAGCATGGAAGATAAAAAGATATCTGTACTTATTGCTGATGATAATAAGGAATTTTGCAGTATTTTAAACGATTATTTATTAAATCAAAGGAATATAATAGTAACTGGAATAGCAAAAGACGGTAGGGAAGCTTTAGACTTAATAATTGAAAAGAAACCAGATTTATTAATTCTAGATATAATAATGCCACATTTAGATGGATTAGGTGTTTTAGAAAGATTAAATACTATGAACTTAGAAAAGATGCCTAAAATTATAATATTATCTGCAGTAGGTCAAGATAAAATTACTCAACAAGCAATAACATTAGGAGCAGATTATTATACTGTTAAGCCATTTGATATGGAAGTGTTTACAAAAAGAATAAGAGAAATGTTTAATAACGAAACAGATAACCAAAGTATAAGAAGAACATCATCACAATCTATGATTTCTTATACTAGTGAATGCCAAGAAAATAAAGGAACTTTAGATTTAGAAACAGAAATAACAAATATTATACACGAAATTGGTGTACCAGCTCATATAAAAGGATATATGTATTTAAGAGAAGCAATAACAATGGTTGTTAATGATATAGAATTATTATCAGCTGTAACAAAGGAATTATATCCTTCAATAGCTAAGAAGTACAATACAACAGCTTCAAGAGTGGAAAGAGCAATAAGACATGCTATAGAAGTAGCGTGGGGCAGAGGTCAAATAGAAGCTATTAATAAGCTATTTGGATACACAATCCATAATGACAAAGGCAAGCCAACAAATTCAGAATTTATAGCAATTATTGCTGATAAATTAAGACTTAAAAATAAAGTATCTTAGTAATATTTTACTAGGCTAAGTATATATAACTTTTATAAAGTATAGCCCAAAAATATTATTTTATACCTATAAATATATGAACTTTCAATAAGACATCATTTAATCAGTTTGGGATAAAAATTGGTTAGGAGGTGTCTTATTTTTTATGCCTAGACTTAAGAAAAGAATTTATGATTTTGATGAAAGTATTAATGACTTTATGATTTACTGTACCAATAAGGATTTGACTAAAAAGATGAGAAAATCCTATGAAGGAACATTGAAGCTATGCTAAATATTTGGCTGATGAAGTCAATATCTCTACTCCTCTAGAGGTTACAACAAAACAGATTAAAGATTATTTGGAACTTATAAAAACAAAGAGGAAATATTCATATGTTGCAGATATTAATTCTTTAAAGTCTAATAATCCATCTGGAAGAAGTGATTTTGAAAAGCCAGTATTGATTTATACTGTCAATAACTATTTAAGAAATATTATATTGAGAGTTAACTCAAAAAGAAATTGAGTATATAAATATATTAAAAAAAATTACTATAGATGATAAAAATTATTCAACTAATGATGTTTTATACAATATAAACGAATAGATTATTGAATTTAATTTATATGAAAGCATATAAACAAATAATATGATTACCAAACAAAAAATGGTAGTTATTTTTAATACTAAAAGTGCAAAATAATTGTAAGGAAATAGATTAAATAGTATAATTATGATATTAACAAAGTTCGGGAGAAGATATTATAAATGTATGCAGGATTTTTGAATCGATATTTAGCGTATTTTATTGACAGATTAGCTATTTTTTTAGTGTATATTTTATTTTGGCTAGTTTGGATATTATTTGACAGGATATTAAATGAAATTGGTATTGAACAAAAAATCAAAAAAATAATATTAGGTAATTTAGGGGTAATTATTTATTTAGTTATACCTTGGTTATATTATTCTTTTTTTGAATCATCTAATGGAAAAGCAACGCTTGGTAAAAAGGCATTAGGTATAATAGTTGTAGATACAAATAATAATAAAATTTCATTTTTAAGAGCCACTGTTAGATATTGGAGCAAATATATTTCTTTGATAATTTTTTTATTGGTTATATTATGGCAGGTTTTACCAAGAAGAAACAAGCTCTTCATGATATTATATCAGTTACATATGTAATAAAGAATAATACAAAGTAAATGCTACCTAGAATTCATTTAAAAGGATTCTCAAATTTGATGGTTAGTAATTTTTTAATACAAAATAAAACAATTATATAAAGAAAAATAAATAAGATATAGATAATTAGAGAAACAGGGTGAAATTCAGTAAAATAAGAAAATTAGATTAAAAAAATGAGGTGGAGCATGTGCGTAAAATAGGAGATATCATTTTATAAATATACAGGAAATAATTAAATATAAATAGCAAATAATGAACTTAGTACAAATAATTGCATTAGGTTCTTTTTTATGTTGAAAAATAGAACCTAGAAACAACGGTAAGTCTAAGTTACATATTCTAAAGTTAAAGGAACATATAGAAAAAACAATATATTTATGTATTTTATGATATAATATGGAATAAGTAAAATGCGTATATATTAAAAAACATAATAGGGGGAATAAGTAAGTGCTATTAATGCAAAAAGATGAAATATTTCTAAATGATAATTATAATCTAAATAATAATTATAGTCTAATAAGACAGTTAGATATTAGAGAGTTAAAATTGTTGAAATATAAATATGAAATGAAAGCTAAACAACTTAGAAACAGAACAACTACAATGACTACTGTTAGTACTATAATATCAATTGTATTAGCGCTAATAAGTACAAGTACTAAGGTTGTTGAAAAGTTTGATATTATTAGTTTATTAAATATTATCGAAGTTTTTGTGTTATACATAATAGCAATTACAAGTGTTGGAGTGTACGTAAAAGCCAGTTTAGATATGGCTTCTGAATATGAAACATTAGTTGTTATGATAATAGAAAGAATAGCTGAAATAAAAGCTAGTGATTGGAACAAAGCACAATTAGTTAAAGTACAAATTTTTGATTAAGAAAATAATCAAAAATATAAATAAAACATTGAGAATTTGATAAGAATCGTATATCATTAAGCCGATAAACATATGGCTAATAATACAAAAAAACTGTATAGATATATGTATTTAAGAGAAGCAATAACTATGGTTGTTAATGATATAGAATTATTTTATTCTCTTATAAGTAATGAAATCTGTTCTAATTTTGTATGAGAAAATTAGAACAGATTTGTATTTTTTATTAAATGAATAGTTATTTATAATTTTAAAGTTTATTAAACGTAATATCCTTACCTCTAGATACAACATTGTTTGTATTATCTAGTTTCTCTTCATATGACTTGACTTTAACTTTTGATATATCATTTGACTTTTCAATGAAATCTTCTTTTTTATTTTTTGACAACTCTAGATCATCTCCTTTTTTATATTATTAGTATCTAAATAATAGTTATACTTATAATTTGCTCTATTATTAAGATGAACTAGGTAATTTTATTATAGTTAGTAATGATACAATGGAATTATATGAAAAATATTTCCAAGAAACCAACAATAAAACTTATGTGAAAATGTTAAAAGATATTCTTTTAAATAATAAAAAGTAATAAAATGTCGAAATTTATCAACAAATATCTTGGAAATATGTTATAATATTTATAGATATAAACCAAGGAGGAAAAAAATGATAAAAGAATGTAAAAAAGGCTATGATGTAAATATAAGAAAATTTGGCGTTCAAACAAATGTAATTTTACCATTTTCATTTGTTAATAGTGATGGCACAAGTTCTGTAAGATGCAAAACTGATAATTGTGAATTCATTAATGTATGCGAATATAAAGATTATATAAAAGATTAAGATAAGACCTTTTCTTTTTATTTGAAATAAAAATGTTTTTAAGTGTCTTTTAGTGTATATAGAGTGTTATATAGTATATTTAAATGTGATATGATGTTTGAATCGATTAAAACTAAAATAAAGTTAAAATATTAAGCTATTAAAGTGAAGTGAATTTAATAAATAGTATGTAGAAATTTAAGAAGATGAACCTAAGATAAGGAAACATCTTCTTTTTCGTTGCTATAAAATAGATATTTGGAATTAAAAATAACATTTTCCATTACTTCAGGGTATACCAAAGAGTATAACTCAGTTGATAGATGTGGTGAAAGTACTAAAAAAATGCAACATCTTGTTAAATGGTATAAATATAATAAAGAAAAATTGCACCCAATAGAATTAGTATCAGATATCTAAATTTTGTGTAATCTAATATTAGAGTTATTAATTATAAGGTGAAATATGGATTTAAATAATTTTAGTGGAATTGAAGAACTTTTGAATTATTTAGGGTATGAAAAAATCACTGAAGAAGATGATGAATCAACAGAATCCAATGAATCAAGCAATGAAAGCAATACAAGCGATTGTAAGTGTAAAATAGATCCAACAGCAGGGGCAAGTACAAACTGGTGTTCAAAGTTAAATTTAGATATACCAGGTGGATTTCAAGATATAAATCCAATATTATTTGTAACTTTAGGAGAAGTTATAGGAAATGTTATTTCTGGACAATTACCGTACAATGTTGCTAATACTATATCTAATCTTATTATTCTTGTTGGTCAAATAATAGAAACTTATGGTACGCAGCAGCAATATTATGAAATAGGACCTGGAAGATACTTCAATTATGCATATAAAAATGTTGAAAATCCTTTTTGCAATTTTGATACAAAGAAAGAAGAGGGTTTAAATAATGCTAATGATTTAATTAAAGATGAAAATTTAAAAAAAGGTAATTTAAATGAAGATAAAGGTTTAAGGCAAAAATATAATAACATAAATGATATATGTTTTAAATTAGAAAATTTAGAATGTGAATTTAATAGAATTGTAACTAAAATGTATGAATTAGAGAAAAGAATAAAAAAGATAGAAAATAGTAAATAGACTAACAGAGAAAATTATTTCTAGATTAATATAATATTAGATCCCCATTTGGATAGATAAAACATATATTGTAATAATTTTTTATAATTTTAGATATAGGTGAGATATGGATAACAATAGTTTTTATGATTTAGATGAGATATTAAAGCATCTTGGCTATAAAAAATGTGAAAAGAATAATTCTGATGATAAATGCAAAGAAAAAGATGAAGAAAGAAAGTGTAAAATTGATCCAAGTGCTGGGGCAAGTACAAATGAGTGTCAAAATTTAAACTTAGATATGCCATGTGGATTTCAAGATTTAGACCCTATGTTAATGTTAGTTATTGGAGAATTGATAGCTAATGCAATATCTAGTAAATTACCATCTAGCTTATTAAATGCTTATGGAAACTGGCTACAATTAGTAGGACAAGTAATTGAAACATTTAATGCACAGCAACAGTATCAACAAGGTGGTCCGGGACGGTATTATAATCCAGAGTATAAGAATGTAGATAATCCATTTTGTTCAAATGAAGATGTTAAACTTGACAAAGAGTACAAGTACAAAAAAAGAAATAAAAAAGATAATTGTGATAAAATAAAAAAATTAACTTTTAGGGTAAATCAATTGGAAAAGGAAATAGAAGAATTAAAGAAAAACTTTAAATGAATACCTCTAATGAGTATTTTTCATTAGAGGTATTTTAGAGTTAAATTATTCTGTAGAATTTTTCTTTATATCGATAGCTTCTAATTGAATAAAAGCTTGAAGTCTAATAAAATTAGCATAAATTTTATTCAATATCATCAAAATAGTTCATATAGCTTTGATCATCATATATATTTTCAGCTTTATCTTTTCCAAGTTGAATTTTTTCTTCTATATATAATGCTTTATCTGTAAATAAATAATCAAGGTCCATATCCTCGCACCAAAGATACTTAGCATAGGTAATTAATTCATCTATAGATATAGATGCACATCTTAGTATATTCTCATCTAAATTTTCTAATTTAATTTCTGCATTAAGATAACCGTGATGTATTCTTCCATCAAAGCTAGAATTACCTTTAATAATTAATTCATCAGATAATTCAATACCTCTAGTAGAAAATCTTATTATAGGTTTTTCACACCAAGAATAAGGATATGAAAGTAAATTAAATTCTTCAGGCTTTATGGCTACAAATTCAATATCATTTGTTTCTTCATTAGAATATGTATATATTGAAGCTGAAGTTCTATCCATAAGGTCTAAAAGATTTTCTTTTTCATCTCCTTTATTAAAACAAAACCAAGTTTCATAAAAATGTTCATTTGTAATGTAAATATTCAATATTTTCACCTCATTAAATATATTTATATAAATTAAAAATGTGTTAATTTTAAAAATTAAGCTTTACTTTAAAGTAATAATTTTTTATAAAATAAAGTCCACCTTATTTTAGTGTACATAAAATAATATTGACATGCAATATAGAAACCTTTACCATATGAGTATAAGGCTTCTAATTATACTTTTATAAAGTATAATTATTTAAATTCAACTTGTCAATTATTAAAAATAAAATCGTTTACAGTATGTAGGGAAATAATATAAGAGAGGGGATTTAATTATGAATTCAAAAAAATATGGTCAAGATGTATTTATTGAAAAAATAAATGAATTAAAGAATAAGGAAAGTTTCACTTTAGATGATGGGATTAAATCTATAAAAACTTTATACGATATGAAGGATGAATGTGAGTTACTTTTTATAAGAGATACAATAGATATTGTTATTCTTAAAATAGCAGAAAAAATATCTTTTAGTAAAATAGCAGTAAAGGTATTTAAATATAAAAAATTTAGAAGTAAATTGTCTGTAGATCAAAATAGAATAATCTGGTATGAAGGTGTTGAACGTGTAGGATCAGCAGATGGAATAAAGCAAGTTATTTTTAGAGAAGTAGATAATATGGAAGAAATTCTAATAGAAAAATTTAATGGAAGATCAATAAGAATTAATGAGAAAGCTTTTGTTTTAGGATGGGAATAAATTAAAACTTATATGACTTAAGATAGGAATTAATCCTATCTTAATATTTAAAAACAAACTGGTATCGTTACCAAAGCATAATTTTGTGAATTAAGGAGAGGATAATAATGACAATAGAATTTTTAATAATAATAGTATTTGCAATAATAGGAGGAGTAATGTATTTGAATTTAGAACAGGACAAAGCTAATGACGTAGAAAAAAATGAAGACAAAGTTTACATAGAAGATAAAAAAGTGACAAACAAAACTATGATGCAATATTTTGAATGGTATTATCCTAATGATGGTTCTCTTTGGAGTAAAGTAAAAGAAAATTCTAAAAAGTTAAGCAAAAAAGGGATTACTGCACTGTGGCTTCCGCCTGCTTATAAGGGGGTAGAAGGCATTAATGATGTTGGGTATGGAGCGTATGACTTATATGATTTAGGAGAATTTAATCAAAAAGGAACCATAAGGACTAAATATGGTACAAAGGAACAATATTTAGATGCTATAAATGAAGCACATGATAATAATATAGAAGTATATGGAGATACTGTATTTAATCATAAAGCAGGTGCAGATGAAAGTGAGATAGTAAAAGCTCAATTAGTAGATAGTAATAATAGAAATAATATTATAGGAGAAGAAAAAGAAATAAAGTCGTTTACTGTATTTAATTTTCTTGGTAGAAATAATAAGTACTCTTCTTATAAATGGAGTGCAAAAGATTTTGATGGGGTAGATTTTGATGATTTAACAAAACAAAATGGAATATTTAAATTTGTAGGGAAAGAATGGGAACAAGATGTAGATAATGAAAATGGAAACTTTGATTTTTTAATGTGTGCGGATTTGGATATAGATAGCAGAGATGTTGTAGAAGAACTTAAAACATGGGGAAATTGGTATGTAAATGAATGCAAGTTAGATGGTTTTAGATTAGATGCAATAAAACATATAAAATTTGATTTTTTTACAGAATGGTTAAATGATATTAGGAATAAGAAAGGTGACAATGTATTTGCTGTTGGTGAATATTGGTCTGGAGATATAAACAAATTAAAATACTATATTAGTAAATCACAAAATGTTATGTCGTTATTTGATGTTCCTCTTCATTATAAATTTTATGAAGCAAGCAATTTAGAAGAAAACTTTGATATGAGAACATTAATTCAAAATACCTTATTAGAACATGATGAAAAAATTTCAGTTACTTTTGTTGATAATCACGATACTGAACCTGGTCAGGCGCTTGAATCTTGGGTGAAACCGTGGTTTAAATTAATAGCATACACATTTATATTAACAAGGCAAGAAGGATATCCTTGTGTATTTTATGGAGATTATTATGGAATTCCTGAAAAGGGGTTTGATGGTTTTAAGAGTCAGCTGGATGTGATTTTAAATGTAAGAAAAAAATATGCTTACGGTGATCAATGTGATTATTTTGATGATAAAAATATAATTGGGTGGACTAGACAAGGCGATTTGGTGCATGACAATTCAGGTGTTGCGGTATTAATAAGTAATGGAAATGAAGGTAGTAAAAAGATGTTTATGGAGACTAAAAATATAAATACTGTTTTTATAGATATAACAGGAAATGTACAAGAAGAAATACTAATAGACAATGAAGGAAATGGGACTTTTAAAGTAAATAATAAATCATATTCAATATGGGTTAAAAAATAATAAAAAAATTTTAGATGACTTAATAAGGGTCATCTATTTTTTATGTAATTAAAAAGTTTATAAAGCAAGCATTCATCACGTTTTAGTGGATTTTATAAAAGGAATTCTAGTATTTTAATTAACATATATTTTGTTAAGTACTATGAATAATATGGAAAAATTAAACATAGTATAAAGTAGAGTAACTTAAGGAGGAATAAGTGGTGAATTATATGGTGAATAAGCTTGGTCAAACCTTTAAAGATAAAAAAGTATATTTTTTCATGGTATTAATAATGTTTTGCATCGGAATATCTTTTGGACTTTATGTAGTAAAGTACATGAGCGAATCCAACAGAAATGATTTGTTAAGTTATTTTTCAAGTTTTACATCTTCGATAGGGGACACGCCTATTAATTATGAAAATTTGTTAATTAATGTTATAAAAAAGAATATGTTGCTAATTATACCTATATTCATGTTTGGTTTTACTTTTTTTGGAATGCCGTTCATATTAGTTTTAGATATGTTTAAAGGATTTACGTTAGGATATACATTTTCGTTTATACTAACAACTTTTCAGGGCAAAGGTATTGGACTAGCATTAGTATCTGTAATTCCTCAAAATTTAATTTATATTCCTTGTTTTATAGCATTAAGTGTTATAGCATTAGCTATGTCAACTCAAAAATTTAAAAGTAAGTTTTTTAAAAGAGCGAATTTAAATGATCCATTTTTTAATTCTTTAGGAAATAAACTGATTATAATCTTAGGATTTTTTATATTTGCAGCTATTATAGAAACTTATGTGTCACCTAATTTTATAAAATTTGTGGTTACTAAATTTTATTAGCTTTATAATTAAAAAACATATATAGAAAATTATAAACTTAAGATATAAATCTTAATTAAAGAGGAAAAATGATAATTTTGTCGAATATTAATTCATAATCAATGGTATAGGAGAGAATAATGGTAGATAGTATAAATAACTATAAAGAATATTTATTTGATAGTGGAAAAAGTGAAAATACTATATATGCTTATGTAACAGATGTGACATTATATCTTAAGTTTTTGGATAAGAAAGGTATAGATGTATATAAGAGTGATAAATTAACAGTTATGGCATATATTCAATATTTATTAGAGTCAGGAAAATCCGAAAGATCTATAAATAGAATAGTTATAAGTCTTAGGAGTTTTTACTCTTATTTAAAGAGTCAGTCATTAATAAATGAGGTACCAAAGATAGAGTATAAAAGTTCTAAAAATAATAGAAAGTTACCGCAAATTTTAACAGTAGATGAAGTAGATAAAATAATTAGAACAGTAGAGAAAGATTGTCCAAAAGGAATTAGAGATAACGCATTGCTAGAGCTTATGTATGCTACTGGAATGAAAGTATCTGAACTAATATCTTTAAATGTAGATGATATTAACTTGGAATTACACTTTGTAAGATGTACCGATAGTAGAAATTTTGAAAGATTAATACCTATAGGTAGAAGTGCTTGTAAAGCATTAAATGAATATCTTAGCATAAGATATAAAATAGCCGAATGTGGAGTTCCTAACTTATTTGTTAATCTAAATGGAAATAAATTAACAAGACAAGGGATTTGGAGAATAGTAAAAGAGTATTCTAAAAAAGCGCAGATAGACAAAGATGTAAATTTAAATACATTTAGACATTCATTTGCGGTACATTTACTTCAAAATGGTGCAAATGTAAGAGCTGTACAAAAGTTACTTGGAAATCAAGTATTAACATATATGGATACTTATTATGAAATAATAAATAATGATAAAATTAATTTTATATATATGAATACACATCCAAGAGCTTGATTTCACTAGCTTTAAGTAAAATTAAATATTTTTTTAATTACAAACTTCCACCCAGTTGCCACCGAAAAAACTATATTTCGGTGGCAAATTTAATTTTCGATTTAATTAAATAGTTATTCACTTAAAAACTGATACCTAAATTGGTGTCAGTTTTTATTTTTCATTGAGTTTGTTTAGACTAGATATAAATAAAAATAAACTAAAAATTTTGTCACATAATAAGGAGTTTTATAGTTTTATAATAATATTATTTATTATTTTGGTAACACTAATTTTGAAGGGAGGAAGATTGATGAAAAATAATATAAAAAGAATAATATCTTTTACATTGGTTTTTGTTTTGACTGTTATATTAATACCAATAGGAGCTGTAAATGCATCTATGCTAGAGGATGAAGTTAAAGCTGAGGGGATGAATGTAGAAGCAAAATCAGCATTATTAATTGAACCAACAACAGGAAAAGTTGTGTATGAAAAAAATCCAGATGAAAAGTTTGCACCAGCATCTGTAACCAAAATCATGACAATGCTTCTTACCATGGAAGCAATAGATAATGGTAAAATTAAATTAGATGATAAAGTAACTTGTAGTGAAAATGCAAAAAAAATGGGTGGAAGTACAATGTTACTAGATACAGGTGAAATAAGAAGTGTTGAGGAATTATTAAAGGGTGTAGCTATAGCGTCTGGAAATGATGCAGCAGTTGCTTTAGCCGAATATTTAGGTGGAACAGAATCAGACTTCGTTGTATTAATGAATAAAAGAGCTCAAGAGCTAGGAATGACAAATACAGTATTCAAAAATTGTAATGGACTTCCTGCAGATGGACATTTATCAACAGCACGTGATATTTCGTTAATGTCTATTGAGTTATTAAAACATCCAACTGTATTAAAATACACAGGAACTTATATGGATTCTATTTCAGAAGGAAGAAAGTCACCAATTGAACTAGTAAATCATAATAAATTAGTTAGATTCTTTGAAGGTTGTGATGGATTAAAAACAGGTTTTACAAATGAAGCAAAATATTGTATTTCTGCAACAGCAACTAGAAATGGAGTAAGAATGCTTACTGTTATTATGGGGGCACCAACTTATAAAATAAGAAATAGAGATGCAGGAATATTATTAAATCATGGATTTTCAAAATATGAAGGTAAAAAAATAGTAGCAAAAGATGAAGATGTAGAAAAAATTCTTATGGATAAACAAACAGATAGATTTTTTATGGCAAAAGCAAAAGAAGATTTAACAGCAGTATTACCTAAAGGAAACAATGGTGAAATTTCTAAGAAAATAGTTATTGAAGAATTAAAACCTGAATATAAAATGGGTGATATAGTAGGAAAATGTGAAGTTTATCTAGGTGAAGAAAAAGTAGGAGAAGTAGATATATATTCTGATAGAGATATAAAGAAAGGTAATCTATTTGATAATATAAAATATAATATAAAAAACTTATTTGAAAAAGGAGTATAGAAGAAACTTTTAAGATAACAATTTTAAATAGCACTTATAAAAAGATAGATTGTTAAGGGAAGTTATTTTGACTTCCCTTAATTGAGTTTTCTATTTATTTCAATAATTAATATATATTCTTATAAAGGTAATAAGCTTGTTTAAAATATATTTAATTGATATTATTTAAATAAGATAGTAAAATACTAATATCCATGCTAAAAAGGTGAGTGAATATATGGATTTTCCAAGTATTAAGATAAAAGATTTTGAAGGCCCATTTGATTTATTACTTCATTTAATTAAAAAGAATCAAATGGATATTTATAATGTAGAAATATCAAAAATAACAAATCAATACTTAAAATATATTGATGATATGAAGGTTATGGATTTAGAAATAACATCAGAATTTATAGTCGTTGCAGCTACATTAATAGAAATAAAATCTAAACATTTATTGCCTAAAATTAAGAAAGATGAAGATGAGGACGAAGAAGATCAAGAAAAAGATCTTATTGAAAAACTTATTTTATATAAGAAAATAAAGAAGGCAGCTGAATTTTTTAAAGAAAGATATATTAATTCAGGTGAATTGTATACTAAAAAGCCAGAAATAATAGAAGAAATAAATTTACCTCATAATAATGAAGATATATTTAAAAATTTAACTCTTTTGGAATTATATAATATGTATAACAACCTTTTAGAAATATATAATAATAAACAAAATAAAGCTAATGTAATTCAAAAAAGAATATATGTTGATAAATATAAAATTGAGGACAAGCTTGAGTATCTTTTAGGACTTATAGAAAATAATAAAGTTAGTAAATTTTCAGAAATTATTAATAAATGTGAATGTAAATTAGAATGTATTGTTAGTTTTTTAGCTTTACTTGAAATGGTAAAGCTAAGAAAGATAAGAGTATATCAAAGTGATAATTTTAATAATATATTAATTGAAAGGAGAGAAGATGATGGGGAAGAGTGATAGACTACAAATTCAATTTTTAGAAGAATTTCAAAAAAAATCTTTAAAATCAGGAATTGAAGCATTGCTTTTTGCAGGTGGTGAGCCATTGACAGCTAAGGATTTATCAATTTATCTTGAAGAAGAACTTAAAATTGTTGAAAATACTATACAAGAAATGATAGAAGAGTATGATATGCAAGAACGAGGAATAAAGCTTATTTCTATTAAGGGATCTTATCAATTAGTTACAAAACCGGAAAATAGCAACTTTATACAAAAGTTATTGAAGAAAAGTAAGCGCCAATCATTATCACAAGCTTCTTTAGAAAGTTTATCAATAATAGCATATCAACAACCTATAACTAGAATAGATATTGATGAAATAAGAGGGGTAAAATCTGAAAGTGCCCTTCAAAGATTGTTAGAAAGAGATCTTATTAAAGAGGTAGGACGATTAGAAGTACCAGGAAGGCCAATATTATATGGCACAACTGAAGAATTTTTAAGACAATTTGGGATTAAAGATTTAAATCAACTTCCATCACTAGATTTTTTTGAAGAGGATAAATCTTATGATTTAGAAACAGAATTTTAGTAGTACATAATTTATTTAAAATTAACATTAAAAACAGGTGTATTAAAGTATTTATTAATACACCCATTTAAATTAATGTGTATGAAATTAAAAAAATTAGGAGTTATTTTTAATCGTCTGTAGTATCACTAGAAGATGTATTTAAATTTTCAGTGATATCAAGATCGATATTAGTATTATTACCATGTTTAGCACTTTTATTCTTATTTTTCATTTCTTTTATTAAATCTTTTGCCATATCTATGACCTGGGGGACTGAATCAACAATTCTATCATAAGTAGAATCTTGATCAACTGGAATCATTCTTATACCATCTTCTTTAACGACTAAAAATGCGACTGGTTTAACAGAAACACCAGCACCTGATCCACCACCAAAAGGAAAATTTGATTCACCATTAAAGTTTTTATCTAATGTAGAGTATTCAGCTCCTCCGGAGGCAAAACCAAAACTTAATTTTGAAACAGGAATGATATAAGTACCATCTCGTGTTTCAACGGCATCGCCTATTACTGTATTTACATCAATCATACTTCTGAGATTTTCCATTGTGCTTCTCATCAATTTTTCAACAGGTTGTTCATTTGTCATAATTATTCCCTATATAGGGGTCCACCTCCTCAGAATAAAGTACTGATTTAAATATAATAATCAGTACATATATAATTTTTACAATAGAAATGAATATTATACTTGAAATTTCAAATTTTACTAAAAATTTATCTTCAAATATTGGATTTATATTAAATTTAAACTTATTTATTTTGTAAGGGATACTTAAAACAAAATAAAATATAGGTGTAAATTGAGATAATAGTCCATAAGTTATTGCAGTATGGGCAGAATCATTAAGACTATAATCTAAATTACCTTTTAAATTAATTTTAGGCTTAAATTTTGAATTATATAATTTTTGTATTAAATATTTTTTATGTATAATATCAAAAATATTTAAAGAATCTTTCTTTTTTTTGTGTGATTTTGATTTTGTATTTGAGCTTTGTTTTTTCTTTTTAATTTTTTCTTTTGATATTATAGTAAATTTATATAACTTTATATAATAATTATCAAATGAATAGTAAATACTAATTTTTAATGGAATAGGTGCAAGGATAATTATCATTAATATGAGTAAAAACAATTTCATAAATATATCTCCAATTTCTAAAGGTATTGTAATTATTGACATGTTATCCAAAAATAAAACTGATTTTTTTTGAAATATAGGTTTAAAATTAAAATTTCAAGGAAAAATAGAAGTAAGTAGTAATTAAGAAGGTGAGTATTATGAGAAAAACTATTAAAAATAATATAGTAATAATAATATTACTAAGTATTATGCTTTTTCAAATTTTCTCAAAAACTGTTTTAGCAGATAGCAAATTAAAAGATAATTTTAGGGTAAATGCAAGATGTGCAATAGCACTTGATAGAGAATCTAAAGAAGTACTTTTTGAACAAAATGCGTATGAAATAGTACCGATGGCAAGTACAACAAAGATAATTACAGCAATAATTGCCATTGAACAAGGTGATTTAGATAAAAAAGTAGTTATAAGTAAGAATGCTGCTTCAATAAGAGGGTCAAAAGTTGGGTACAAAGCAGGGGAAGAAATAAGTTTGAAGGAACTTGCATTTGGTTTAATGTTTAAATCAGGAAATGATGCAGCAATAGCCATAGCTGAATCATTAGGAGGTTCTGTGGAAGGATTTGCACAAATAATGAATCACTATGCTACAGGAATTGGAATATTAGACTCACATTTTGAGTCTCCTCATGGATTAGATAGTAATTCACATTACTCTTCAGCATATGATTTAGCTATTTTAACTGCAAAAGGTATGGAATATGACTTATTTAGAGAGATAGTTGGCTCAAAACAAATTAGTAAAGAAAAATATAATTTTACAAGAGACTATAATAATATAAATAAAATACTTTGGCTTATTCCAGAAGCAAATGGTGTAAAAACAGGTTATACTGGTGGAGCAGGTAAATGCTTAGTTTCATCTGTAAATCATCAAGGTAAAGATATAATTATAGTTGTATTGAATTGTCCTGATAGATGGGCACAAACACAAAAAATATATAATCATATTTTAGAAACGGTGGCATTCGAAAATCATAATATTAAGGAATTAGTTTATAAAAATTAAATATTAAAGCAAAAATAGTCTGTTTAATTTAAGTTTTTTTAATTAAACAGACTATTATTGTCAGCTATTAACTTTTAACATAATCTTTGCCCAAATATATTATCTAAATTAACCTTTTTAACACGTTCATTTATTTCATCAATATTAGTTGTATACAGACCTAATTCTTGCATTCTCTTAAAATATCCTGCTCCTGCAAAAGTATATCTATTCTTTCTTCCTTCCCTTGTATTAGCTTTTTCATTTGCAAAACTTATAATATCACCTACTGCAATAGAAGAAGGTAATATTAGAAGAGGCATACCCATAATAAGCCTAACTGCATTATGCCCAGATAATGTTCCGGTACATATAGCTTCTGTATGGCCAACAAAAAGACCACTCTTTTCTCCAGCACAGAATAAATTGTCTACTCCTACAACTTTTAAATCATTTGTTCTAGGTGCTACTGATAAATATCTAATTGAATTTCCTTTACTACCTGCATATGGATCAACATATTTAGCATATTCTAATCCCTTTATTTTTCTCAATTTTTCTAGTGGATAATAGGTAGTCATAAGTTTGGCATGACCTGTATCAAGAAGAACTACATTCTCAGCAAATTCTTTTAACGCATATTGTTGACAAACTTTAGTGCTAAGCTTTCCATAATTAACGTCTTCTTTAGGAATTTGTAATACTACGACACCGTCCTTATCTAATTTATTTTTAATATCTTCAGATAAACTTTCTTTCGCTAATTTACAAGAGCCTGAGAATGCACCTAGCACATCATCATCTCTTTCTCCTTGAATATCAGCAACTCCACATCTTTCACTAATACTAATTCTAGGACCAAATGCTGGGCATCTTAAAATGCACATTGAACAACCATTTCCGTAACGCAAACAATTTCCCATAGGTCCTGTTGTTCCTGTTGTCTCTATAAATACATCACCTTTAATATAGGTTCCATCACTTAAATAAACACCATGAATTTTATTTCCATCAAATTTAACATCGTTAACTCTACTTTCTATTAATATTTCTATTCCTAATGAAATTAAATATTTTCTTACTTCTCCTTCTATAAGATTTACATTATATAAAGTAGCATGTTTATGGCCTGGAAAATCTATATTTCTATGAGTTGATACCCTATCAGTAATTTTTATTAAATCTCCGCCACCTAAAGCAATAAGTTCTTCAGATGCAGTATATCTTCCATTGTTTCTCATTATTCCACCAACGTTACCTAAGCCGAGTAGAAGATCTGTTTTCTCTATTATAACAACATCAGCTCCTGCTTTTTTACTACTGATTGCTGCAGCACATCCAGACCAACCTCCTCCAATAATAACAACCTTCATATAAATCTTCTCCCTTCAAATATACTTCTTGGATCAGCTTGCTCCTTACAAAATCTTCTTACTCTATGACCAGAGAATCTTGCTGTACATGCTCCACAAATTCCTTCACCACAGCACATTTTAAAATTATTACAACAAGACAATAAAACATCTTTTCTATCTAATTTATCTAAATATTCAATAACCTCGTAGGTAAAAATGTCAGCTCCAGCGATATGAATATAATTAACCCCATCTTTTAAGGCTTCTTTTATGATAACCTTACAATGATCAGAAAGTTTTCCTTTATCAAGTAATTCATTCTCACTTGCCTCTACAGAATATTTTAATAATAATTCATTAGAAAAATCATCTGTAAATGGTGTTTTATCTATAACAACTTTCACCTCATTATCTTGAGAAAGTAATTTTCTTATAACTGGCATCATTGGAGCTACACCTATACCTCGTGCTAGTACTAATGATTTACCTCCTTTTTGAGAAGTTATATTTTTAATACCAAAAATTCCATTCCAATAAGGACCTCTAATAATTATGTTTTCTTCTGCTTTCAAATTTAAAATGCTTTTAGTTTTTATTCCTCTAACTTCTATTAATATTGTTATAATGTTTGTTTCTATATCAGATTCCATAATGGAAATAGGTACATCAAAATATTTATTTTCATTTTGACTTACAAATATATAACTTCCTGGCTTAACTAAATCTAATGCTAATTTATGTGGCGCTTCAAATTTAATCATTACAACTTCATCATTAAAATTGGTTATATCTTTAATTAGACAGCTGTAACTTTTTCGTCCCTCTTTTGCCTTATTACCATTATTAAATAATTCTTGATATATACAAACTCCTTTCCAATTTAAACAATCACAAAAACATTCCCCTTGTAGCTGAGAACATATTAAACATTCACCAGTTTCTGCTAACTTGCAAGGGCAATATTCAGTACCAGCATCTATGCAATCTCTTGGTTCTTTTACCATCGTCTCTCCTTTAGATAAAATTACTCCTCTTAATAATTTATAATTTTAACTTTAATTTGACACAAATAAATTGTGACAAAATTTTTACTTACTAATTATAATGAGTTATGCTCCAAACGTTTCAAAGTATAATTAAATGTTTATATACTTCTAACTAGGTATTATTAAAGAATTGATTGTATTTGAAAAGAAAATTATTGTTAGTTGATAGTTAATATCAAAACATTTATAATTAAAAATATATTTAATAAAAATGCCCAACAAGTGGCTTATAATTACTTATAAGGAGAGAGAAAAATTATGTTAGTAGTTATTTCTCCAGCTAAAACGCTGGATTTTAATAAGACAAATGAAACTTTACCAATGACAAGTCCAAAATTTTTAAAAGAAGCTAGAACCTTAGTAGACGAATTAAAAAAATATGATTCTTATTCATTAGGGAATCTAATGAAAACAAGTGATAAATTATCATTATTAAATAAAGATAGATTCGAAGTTTGGAATGAATCTTTTGATAATGCAAGACAATGTTTGATCGCTTTTAAAGGGGAAGTTTTTAGAGGAATAGATGTTGGAAGTTTTAATATTGAAGACTTATTTTATACTAATGAGCATTTAAGGATTTTATCTGGTTTATATGGTGTTTTAAGTCCATTCGATGGAGTAAATCCCTATAGATTAGAAATGGGAACAAAACTTTCTTTTGATAATTATAAAAACTTATATGATTATTGGGAGGATAAATTAAAACATAAAATAATAGAAGATATAAAATCTACTGGTAATAATATATTAGTAAATCTAGCGTCTTACGAATACTTTAAATCTAT
This sequence comes from Clostridium aquiflavi, assembly GCF_031344075.1. NCBI lineage: Bacteria > Bacillati > Bacillota > Clostridia > Eubacteriales > Clostridiaceae > Clostridium > Clostridium aquiflavi. Next base: position 28,717 of record NZ_JAVJAN010000016.1, on the reverse strand, counting down.
AGAAGGAATAGATATATTAGATACATCAGTAAATATTGTGACTCCTATATTTAAAGAGTATAGAAATGGTGAATATAAAATAATAACTATGAAAGCTAAAAAAGCTCGTGGACTTATGACTTCATTTATAATGAAAAATAAAATTAATAATATAAATGATTTAAAGAAATTTGATTTAGAAGGATATTTATATAATGAACAATTTTCAAATAATAATGACTTAGTTTTTACTTTAGAAAATTAATTTTTAGGGATTTATAAGTTTTTAGAGTATGCTTTTTGAGATACTGAAGGGGATAAGAATGGTTATGATTATGTTAATTTATAAAAAATATTAAATTTAAAATAAAGCTTGCAATTAAATTAAAAATCTGTTATCATAAATATATTGTTAAAAAAGATTTTTTATAGATATGTAGATTTCTCCTTTTAGAGAATTATATAAATCAATATTAGTCTTTAAAATTAAGGAGGAATTTAATATGGAAGATAAAATATTAGTATGTAAAGATTGTGGAGAAGAATTCGTATTTTCAGTAGGAGAACAAGAATTCTACAAAGAAAAAGGATTCGATAATGAACCTGTAAGATGTGCAGCTTGTAGAAGAGCTAAGAAAGCACAAAATAATAGAAGATAATTTATGATTTAAAAGGTTATAAGATTTTCTTATAACCTTTTTTTTATGTAGCAATTTAAGAAAAGGTGAATAAAGTGATTAAAGAATTATAGCTATTTTATAGTAAGTTATAAAATAGAGGGTTCTTAGTAGTTGATCCCTAAAAGCTACTTGCCAATAATTATATAAGTTAAAAGAAAAAGTAACTAAGAAGCTATAAAAATGTTTTAATTTTTATAGCTTCTTAGTTTTACAAAAAAATATTGAATTCTCTCTTAAAATGTGCTTATTATTAGTTAATATTTAAATTATGGTATAATTACTATAAATAAGCAAAAATAGTATACTTAAAAATAGTAATGAAAGAGGGGATATATGTATATTGATTTATTAGAAAGAAAGTATCTAATATTGAGATGCTTTCTTTTCTATAATGCATTATTTTACCATAGTATAATTTATTGATATTATCACCGTAATTATATATAATGAGATAATTAATTCAGTGCTTAATAAAGCTGAGATTATACACAAGTTATAAATTACAGAAAACTTTATATTTCAAGCACTTTAGTTCGGAGAGATGTTTATGTTAAGTAAAGAATTAGCACAGAATATAGTAAATAAAGTTATGGGAGTTATTCCTTATAATGTGAATATAATGAATGAAAAAGGTGTTATCATTGGTAGTGGTGATGTATCTAGAATAGGAAGTTTGCATGAGGGTGCTTTAGAAGCTTTAAAAAATAAAAAAGCAGTTGAGGTTTTTAAAGATTATGAATATACAAAAGCAGGAGTTAATATACCAATACTTTTTAGAAATAAAATTATGGGAGTAATAGGTATAACTGGATCACCTAAAATAGTTAGTCCATTTGGAAGAATAGTAAGCGTAACAGCTGAATTATTAATATCTCAGGAATATACTTTAAATCAGCATATAATAAAGCAAAAGTTAACTGAAGAATTTATTTATGAATGGCTAAATATCAATGAAGAGTATACTGAGGAATTCATTCAAAGAGGAATGTCATTAGAAATAGATATTAGAATAAAAAGATTTGTTATAGTAGTTCAATACGATAAATCTAAATTAAAGGAAGTTAATAAATTTATAGATAAGAATTTAAAAGAAAATGAATATAGTATAAATATATCTTCAAATAAAATAGCTTTGTTATTAAAAAGTGAAAGAATAACTAGCAATAAAATAATAAAATTTCAGGATAAAATACAGGAATTATCAATAAAGATTGGAATCGGAAGAGTTCATAGTATCATAATAAATTCATTAATTGATAGTGTAAATGCTCTTAATATTGGAAATAAATTATATGAAGATAAGAATATATATCTTTACGATGCAGTTAAGTTTTTTCATAAAATGAGTTTGCTTATAAATAAGGACTATGAAAAGGAAGTTATAGGTAATATATTACAGGAAATAATGGGAAAAGAACTATTAGAAACGTTCTTAATTTATATGAAAAACAATGGTGAAAGAGCTAAAACAGCTAATGAAATACATATACATAGAAATACACTTAACTATAGGTTAGAAAAAATAGAAGAAGTTACTGGATTGAAATTTAATGATTATTTAGATTTATTTCAGCTAATAACATCATATATAGGATATAAATTAAACTCTTAGAGTTTGATTTATATCCTATTTTGCTTTAAATAGGACTATTTTTGTGCGTTTGCATAATAATAATGAATATAAATTCGTTTACATTACAATAGATAAAAAAAATACATGCCTATACAATATTAAATAGAGTATATAAACATTTACATTGAAAGAAAGAGGGAATAAAAATGGAAGTTACAGTTACAGCTTTGGGTGCAGTAATAGCATTAATTATTGCAATTATATTAATTATAAAAAAAGTACATCCAGCATATGGACTAATAATTGGGGCCTTAGTGGGAGGGCTTGTAGGAGGAGCTGGTTTAACAGGTACTGTAGATTTAATGATTACAGGTGCTAAAAATATGATGCCAGCTATATTAAGAATACTTACTGCAGGGGTGTTAGCAGGGGTATTAATAAAATCTGGTGCAGCAACTAAAATTGCAGAATCCATTGTAGAGAAAATGGGAGAGTCAAAAGCTTTAATTTCTTTAACAATAGCAACTATGGTTTTAACTATGGTTGGTGTATTTATAGACGTAGCCGTTATAACAGTAGCACCAATAGCTTTAGCTATTGCAAAAAGAGCAAACTTAAGTAAAACATCAATTTTATTAGCTATGGTAGGTGGTGGTAAGGCCGGTAATATAATGTCTCCAAACCCTAATACTATAGCAGTATCGGATAATTTAGGAGTATCACTAACTAATGTAATGATGGCAGGAATAATACCAGCTATATTTGGTGTTATTATTACATGCATAATAGCTAAAAAATTAAAGAATAAAGGAAGTTTTGTAAAACAAGACGAATTAATACAAGAGTCAGAAGAAAAACCTAATTTTTTACCAGCAATAGTTGGACCGTTAGTAACTATATTATTACTTATGCTAAGACCAATAGCTGGTATAAGTATAGATCCATTAATAGCACTTCCAGTTGGAGGAATATGTGGAGCTTTAGCAATGGGAAAAGCTAAGAAAGTGAATGAATATGCTATATTTGGGATTGGAAAAATGAGTGGAGTTGCTATACTTTTAATAGGAACAGGAACTTTAGCTGGAATAATTTCTAATTCAGGATTAAAAGATGTAATAATTCAAGGCATAAACATTTTAGGATTACCAAGCTTTGCATTAGCACCAGTATCAGGAATACTTATGGCGGCAGCAACAGCGTCTACAACTTCAGGTGCAGCAGTAGCTAGTTCTGTATTTGGAGCAACAGCTTTAGAATTAGGTGTATCAGGTTTAGCAACAGCAGCTATGATGCATGCTGGAGCAACAGTTTTAGATAGTTTACCTCACGGAAGCTTTTTCCATTCAACAGGTGGAAGTATAAATATGGATATGAATGAAAGATTGAAACTTATTCCATATGAAGCTATGGTTGGACTTACTATGACATTGGTATCAACTATAATATTTGGAATAATACTTTAAGTACATATTATTAAATATGAGAGCTAACATAATTTATGGAGGAATTAAATATGAAATTTGTATTAGCACCAGATTCATTTAAAGAAAGCATGACTTCTAAAGAAGCATGTGAAGCTATGGAAAGAGGAATAAAGAAAGTTATACCAAATGCAGAATGTATAAAGGTTCCTATGGCAGATGGCGGAGAAGGAACTGTAGAAGCTCTAGTTGAGTCAACAAATGGAGAAATACATAAAGTAGAAGTATTAAATCCATTAGGCAAAAAAATAAATGCTTGTTTTGGAGTACTTGGAAATAAAACTACTGCGGTAATAGAAATGGCAACTGCTAGTGGTATACAATTAATAAAAAGAGAAGAACGTAATCCACTTATAACAACAACTTATGGGACAGGTGAGCTTATAAAAGCAGCTTTAGATAAAGGAATTAAGCATATCATTATAGGAATTGGAGGAAGTGCTACTAATGATGGTGGAGCAGGAATGATTCAAGCATTAGGTGGAAAACTTTTAGATAGCAATGGAAATGAGATTTCTTTTGGTGGTGGTGCATTAAATAATCTTGAAAATATAGATTTATCAAATTTAGATGGTAGATTAAAGGATACTACTATTGAAGTTGCTTGTGATGTTACTAATCCTCTAATAGGAGAAAAAGGAGCTTCAGCTATTTTTGGCCCACAAAAAGGTGCAACTTTAGAAGTGGTTAAAGAATTAGATGCTAATTTAGCACATTACTCAGATGTGATAAAAAGATGTTTAGGAAAAGATATTGCATATGCTGAAGGTGCAGGTGCAGCAGGCGGTCTTGGCGCAGCATTACTAGCATTTTTAAATGGAAAACTAAAAAGAGGAATTGACTTAGTTATAAAACACACAGACTTAAGTGAAAAAGTAAAAGGTGCACATTTTGTATTTACAGGAGAAGGAAGTATTGATTCTCAAACAATCTTTGGAAAAACTCCCATAGGCGTAGCAAAAGTTGCTAAAAAAGAAAATGTTAAAACTATAGCTTTTGCAGGAAGAATAGGTAAAGGTATAGAAAATTTATATCCTAAAGGAATAGATTCTATATTTGGTATTTTAACAAGTGTTACTGATATAGATAAAGCATTAGCTTTAGGAAAAGAAAATTTAGAAAGATGTACTGAAAATGTAGTTAGGGTTTTAGTATTATAATTTTAATAATTTAATAAAAGACTATATTTTGGCATGGTGTTGATATATGCATAAATAAAGCTAGACTAAGTAATTTAAAATAAAATCTAACAATATGAAAAGGTATTTAAAATAGTTGTTCTATTTTAAATACCTTTTCATATTATCCTTCTAAAGTTTTGCTTTGATGATTTTTTATAAGTTGAAAAATGTACATAATACTTAATTTTTTTCAAATACTATAAAAGAATATAGAGGTTAAAATTAAGTTTTTAAGAAAATACATTTTTCATATTTAATAAATAATTAAGCAAAAGAGGTAGATAAGATGAGAAGAACTAAAACTATGGATGGAAATACTGCTGCAGCACATATGTCTTATGGATTTACAGAAGTAGCAGCTATTTATCCTATAACACCTTCATCACCAATGGCAGAACATGTTGATGAATGGGCATCTCAAGGAAGAAAAAACATATTTGGAGAGTCTGTTAAAATAGTTGAAATGCAATCAGAAGCAGGAGCGGCTGGTGCTATGCATGGTTCACTTCAAGCAGGTGCATTAACAACAACATATACAGCATCACAAGGATTATTACTTATGATACCTAACATGTATAAAATAGCTGGAGAAAAATTACCTTGTGTTATGCATGTATCAGCCAGAGCACTTACTACATCTTCATTAAATATTTTTGGAGATCATCAAGATGTTATGGCAGCAAGACAAACAGGTTTTGCTATGCTTGCAGAAACTTCTGTACAAGAAGTTATGGATTTATCAGGAGTTGCACATTTAGCAGCTATAAAAGGAAAAATACCATTTGTAAATTTTTTTGATGGATTTAGAACATCTCATGAAATTCAAAAAATTGAAGTTATTGAGCAAGATGAATTAGCTAAACTCGTTGATTACAATGCAATTGATGAATTTAGAAAGAACGCATTAAACCCTAATCATCCAGTAACTAGGGGTACAGCTCAAAATCCAGATATATATTTTCAAACAAGAGAAGCAGTAAACAAATCTTATGATGATATTCCATATATAGTAGAGGAGTATATGAATGAAATAACTAAGCTTACAGGTAGAGAATATCATTGTTTTGATTATTATGGTGCAAAAGATGCTGATAGAATAATAATATCAATGGGATGTGTAAATGATGTAATAGAAGAAACAGTTGATTATTTAAATAATAATAAACAAAAAGTAGGTTTAGTAAAGGTTAGATTATATAGACCATTTTCAGTAGAGAAATTATTAAAATCAATACCAGAAAGTGTTAAGAAAATTGCTGTTTTAGATAAAACTAAAGAACCAGGATCAATAGGAGAACCTTTATATTTAGATGTAGTTAGAAGTTTGTATGGTAAAAAAGACGCTCCTATTGTTGTTGGAGGTAGATTTGGATTAGGATCTAAAGACCCTACACCTGAACATATCGCTGCTGTTTTTGATAACTTACTTAATGATGAACCAAAAAATGACTTTACAATAGGAATAACTGATGATTTAACAAATAAATCATTGAAGCCACATAAGGGAATAGATGCTATACCAGAAGGAACTACTTCTTGTAAGTTTTGGGGATTAGGATCAGATGGTACTGTAGGTGCAAATAAAAGTGCTATAAAAATTATAGGAGATCATACTGATATGTATGCTCAAGGATATTTTGATTATGATTCTAAAAAATCTGGTGGTATTACAGTATCTCATTTAAGATTTGGTAAAGAACCTATAAAATCAAGATATTTAATAGATAAAGCAGATTTTATTGCTTGTCATAATCAATCATATGTGTATAAATACAATGTATTAAAAGGATTGAAGAAAAATTCTAGATTCCTATTAAATACAATATGGAATAAGGAAGAATTAGAGGAAAAATTACCTGCAAGTATGAAAAAATTTATAGCAGAAAATGATATAGAATTCTATACAATAAATGCAATTAAGATAGCTCAAGATATCGGACTTGGTGGAAGAATAAACATGATAATGCAATCTGCATTTTTTAAAATAACAAACATTATACCTGTTGAAGATGCAGTTAAGTATTTAAAAGAAGCTGTTGTAAATACATATGGTAAAAAAGGCGAAAAAGTAGTTAGAATGAATCATGATGCTATTGATGCTGGCGTTGAAGGTGTAATAAAAATTGAAATACCATTTGGATGGAAAAATGTTATAGATGATAAAAAAGAACATAATGAAGAGTTACCTGATTTTATAAGGGAAATAGTAAATCCTATGAATAGATTAGAAGGTGATTCTTTACCAGTATCAACTTTTGTAAAGCATAATATTGAAGATGGTACATTTATGGCAGGAACTACTGCTTATGAAAAAAGAGGAATTGCAGTGAATGTTCCAGAATGGCTACCAGAAAAATGTATACAATGTAATCAATGTTCATATGTGTGTCCACATGCTACAATAAGACCATTTTTATTAAATGATGAAGAAAAATTAAAAGCACCATCATCTATTAAACTTGTTGAGCCAAAAGCTTTAAAGAGTGATGAAAAATTATATTATTCAATAGGAGTAACCCCTCTTGATTGTACAGGATGTGGAAATTGTGCTGAAGTATGTCCAGCACCAGGAAAAGCATTAGTTATGAAACCTCAAGCTTCTCAACATGAACAAATAGAAGTTTGGAATTATACAGTCGAAAAAGTAACTAATAAAAATCCTATGAATAAAAATACTGTAAAAGGAAGTCAATTTGAAATACCACTTCTTGAATACTCAGGAGCTTGTGCAGGTTGTGGAGAAACCTCATATGCTAAACTTGTAACTCAATTGTTTGGTGATAGAATGATGATAGCAAATGCTACAGGATGTTCATCAATTTGGGCTGCAGGAGCACCTGCTACAGCTTATACAAAAAATCAACAAGGACATGGTCCGGCATGGGCAAATTCATTATTTGAAGATAATGCTGAGTTTGGATACGGTATGTATTTAGGAGTTAAAGCTATAAGAGAAAGAATAGCTAATAATATTGAACTTGCTTTGAAATCTGATATGCCTCATAATGCAAAAGAAGTATTAAAAGATTGGTTAGAACATAAAGACTGTGGTGAAGGAAGTAGAGATAGGTCTAATAAAGTTATAGAAGTACTTGAAAAAGAAAATAATCAATTTGCAAAAGTTATATTAAAGGATAAGGAATTCTTAGTTAAGAGATCTCAATGGATATTTGGTGGAGATGGTTGGGCTTATGATATAGGCTTTGGAGGACTTGATCATGTTATTGCATCGGGAGAAAATATAAATATATTAGTATTTGATACAGAAATATACTCAAATACAGGAGGTCAATCTTCTAAATCTACACCAACAGCTGCAATAGCTAAATTTGCAGCATCAGGAAAGAGAACTAAGAAAAAAGATTTAGGTATGATTGCTATGACTTATGGTTATGTATATGTTGCACAAATATCTATGGGCGCAGATAAAAATCAAACACTTAAAGCAATAGCAGAAGCAGAGGCATATGATGGACCGTCATTAATAATTGCTTATGCACCTTGTATAAGTCATGGAATAAAAATCGGAATGTCAAATTCTCAAGAGGAAGAAAAGAAAGCAGTTGAATGTGGATATTGGAGTCTTTATAGATATAATCCTACATTAAAAGGAGTTAAGAATCCATTTTCACTAGATTCAAAAGAACCAAAAGAAAACTTTAGGGAATTTTTAATGGGTGAAGTTAGATATTCTTCACTTGCCAAAGTATTCCCAGAAATATCAGAAGATCTATTTAAAAAGACAGAAGAGGATGCTTTAGAAAGATATAATAATTATAAAAAATTAGCATCTCAAGAATAAGAAAGTTAGCATCTCAAAAATAAAATATATAAAAAATACAATGGCTATATTACTATAATGATATAAGTAATATAGCCATTTCTTTATATGTAAGATATTAAAAAATACAAAATTTTCAAATATTTTTATATAAAATTTAGTATAATGTATGCTTTGCGCTAAAATAAAGGAGCATTCTTTAGAATTTTTGAAGAATTTTATAATAAAAAGAAGATAAATCATTCTAAAGCTTGTCTTCATTGGTTGAAAAATGTCATGGATATGTTAGTATTGAACACAAGGATGTTGTAATAAATTTGAATATATGAAAAAGAGTTAATTAAAAAGGATTATATTGAAATTTACACATATATCCAAAAAAAATAGCGAGGGAGAGAAACTAATGAAGAAAGCTTTTTTAAGAAGAATACTAGGAGGGGTTGTAGCGATAGCAACAATTACTAGCCTAAGTCCATTAGGGGTATCCGCAGCAGGAAAAAATAATACTACTAATAATTATGCTACAACTAAATGTTGGAGTAAAGTTTATGGTACTTGGTTCTGTTTAGGTTCAAATGGACAAATACAAATAAGTGATTATATAAAAAATAATAATACAAGCTGTAATTTGAAATTTGGATGGGTGACATGCAATAGTAAGCCAGGAACAGATACTAATGGATCAAATGGTGATGTTACAGTTCCGAATGTACCAGGAAGTGACAATGGATCAAATGGTGATGTTACGGTTCCGAATGTACCAGTAAGTGATAAAGGATCAAATGGTGATGTTACAGTTCCAGATGCACCAGGAAATGACAATGGATCAAATAATGATGTTACAGTTCCGAATGTACCAGGAAAAGATACAACAAATCCGGACAATAATGGAGATGGCGGCACAGTTAAGCCTGAACAACCAGGAAATACACAAGAAAATTTACCATCTACAAATGGAGATTCTGTAAATGTTAATGGATTAAGCAAATTACCAGAAAAGTATTCTATAAGCATACAAAGTAGTGCTGAGAATAAAATCCTTCAATTAATGAATGAAAAAAGAGTACAAGCTGGTTTACAACCATTAACTATGGATAATACTTTATTACAAGTTGCTAGATATAAAAGTGACCATATGATTCAATATAATTATTTTGACCACACAAATCCAGATGGAACTAAATGGATAAACTGGTTACAAACAATAGGATATAAATATAATACAACTGGTGAAAATATTGCATATAATACATACGATCCAGTAGAATTATTCAATCAATGGTGGAATTCACAAGGTCATAGAGAAAATATGATGAATCCTTCTTATAATAAGGTTGGAGTAGGTGTTATTTACGATAAAGATAACAATAAATATATGGGAACTCAAACATTTTCAAATTAATAATTTTGATATAAAATAAAGCGATTTTTAAAGATATTTTTTAGGCTTTTAATTATGACTTAAGTATAGATTGAAAATTGAGAATTCTTAAAGTAACTTTATTTGAAAAATATTATTGTTCAACTAATATTTAAGATAAGTTTATATAAAGTCATTAATTTATTTTTCCTTAATCAAAAGATTGAGAGATTTAAATTAATGACTTTTATTTTAGTTAAAATTTAAAATATACTTATATAATAGGTTATAATTGATTAAAATATAATGAAAGAGTAAACGTATAAATATATTATATGTTTATAAATATATTGTAAGTGGAAGTGATAATATGAAAAAGCAGTGTTTTTATTGTAAAAAAGGATTAAATAATGAACTTTTAGAAAATAAAGTAGGTTGTTTTTGTAACGAAGTTCATTATGATAAATATCTAAAAAATTTAAGCTGGCATGAATATATAGAATTGCAACATAGTTTCTGTGTATGTAGTGACGACTAAATTAATATTCTTAAAGATAGTTATATAGTAAAAGCAATAAAACAATAAACAAATTATTATTATAAATAGACATATTGTTAAGCCAAATTAAAAAAATTATAATCTTTTTAATTTGGTTTTTTGTTGTGTACAAAGAGAAAGGCTTATTCATATTATATTAAAGAAATAAAATTTTAGATTAGAAAAGTAATTAAAGGAGAAATTAAAATTTATTATAGGCTTACTATAACTAGAAAAATTTAATTAAGAACATTAGGAGGAATTTTTATGGATTTTATGACCTATATATCACAAAATGCATTAATACTAATACCTGCATTGTATATAGTAGGCATGATAATTAGGGGTACAGAGAGTATTCCTAATAAATTTATACCATTTATTTTATTGATTATTGGAATTGTAGGGGGAATGCTTTTATTAGGATTTAATATAAATGCAGCGATACAGGGAATTTTAGTTACAGGGGCTACAGTGTATACTAATCAGCTATTTAAACAATATAATAAGAAAGAATAAATTATGTGCAAAAATACAATATTTTTTTATAAAGGTAATATAATATGGAGGTGTGAAGATGGAGAAGTGTTTAAATGAATGGAATGTTCATAGGTATGTAAGAAAGCAAGATAGAGAAGTTCTTAAAACCGCTCTTAAAGAAAATATAGATAGAATATTTACACCTATAACAGTCTGTAGTCAAGTTGTAGATGGAACAAACTATATGTTTATATGTGGATCAACAAGTGACATTTCAAAATTAAAAGTTGAACTTGTAAAAGTATATATTTATGTTCCTGTTGAAGGAAAACCAAAACTAAAAAGTATAGAGAAAATGCAATGATATAAATAAACTTTAGGGTCTTGATTTTATGATATAAGGCAATAATAAAAATAAGTAGAGGAATCAACTAAAAATACTTTTTAGTTGATTCCTTATAAAATTTTACTAAAATTTATATGTTAATAGATTTTATAATGTGGGAATAGATATTAATATATAATATAAAAGGCTATAATTAATATTGGTAAGTTAAAATTAATTATATGTCGCACTATTATTCCTGCACTGTGTTTTAAATATATCAATAATCTAATAAAACATGGCAAAATAAGAAAGTAGTATTTTAAGGAGATTTATTTAAATGAAAAGCAAAGAATTAGAATTTTTAGAAAAGTATTATGGATATAAGTCTTTTAGAAAAGGGCAAGAAAATATAATTTCAAATATTATAGATGGAAATGATGTATTAGCCATAATGCCAACAGGTGGTGGTAAATCAATTTGTTATCAAATTCCAGCACTTATATTTGAAGGACTTACAATAGTTATTTCACCTCTTATTTCTTTAATGAAGGATCAGGTAGATGCATTAAAAGATATGGGGATAGATGGTGAGTTTATTAATAGCTCAATAAGCAGTAGTGAAGAAAATCAAGTTATAGAAAATATTAAAAGTGGTCAATGTAAAATATTATATATAGCGCCAGAAAGATTAGAATCACTTAATTTTTTAAATGTTATTTCAGAATGTAGTATATCTCAAATTGCTATAGATGAAGCGCATTGTATTTCTCAATGGGGACATGATTTTAGAACAAGCTATACAAAAGTGTCTGGTTTTATTAAGTTACTTAAAAAAAGACCTATAATTACAGCATTTACAGCGACAGCATCAGAAGAGGTAAGAGAAGATATTATAAGACTTCTTAACTTAAATAAACCTAAAATTTTTATTACAGGATTTGATAGAGAAAATTTACTTATAAATGTAATAAAATCTGGAGATAAAAAATTATACTTGCATAATTATATAAATAATAATAAGGAATCTTCAGGAGTAATTTATGCAGCAACTAGAAAAGAAGTTGATAAAATACATGAAGAACTAAATCATAATGGATTCTCAGTTACTAAATATCATGCAGGATTATCAGAAAATGATAGAAAGCAAAATCAAGAAGATTTTATATATGACAGAAGTAATATTATGGTAGCAACTAATGCTTTTGGAATGGGAATAGATAAGCCAAATATAAGATTTGTAGTACATTATAATATGCCTAAAAATATAGAAGGTTATTATCAGGAAATAGGTAGAGCAGGAAGAGATGGAGAAAAAAGTGAGTGTATCTTATTATTCTCACCTCAAGATGTTCAAATACAAAAGTATTTAATAGAGCAATCTATTGAAAATATTGATAGAAAAAATAATCAATATAAAAAACTTAATGAAATGACTGATTTTGTATACAGCAATGAATGTTACAGGAAATATATACTAGACTATTTTGGAGAAATTTATGATCATAATTGTAACAACTGTAGTAATTGTTTAAATGAAGGAGAATTAGTAGACAAAACTATAGATGCGCAAAAGGTTCTTTCATGTATATATAGAATGAAAAATAAATTTGGTTCTGGTATGTTAGTTGATGTTCTTAGAGGCTCTAAGAATAAAAAAGTTATACAATTTAACTTTAATGAATTATCAACTTATGGAATAATGAAAGATTATTCAAATGATGAACTTAAAAATTTTATTAATACTTTAATATCACATAGATACATATCTGTAGTTAATGGAACGTATCCTGTTTTAGGATTGAATCAAAGATCAATGAATGTATTAAAGTCAGAAGAAAAAGTTGTATTTAAAGAATTTAAAATTGAAAAGAAAGCTAGAGAGGATAATGAATTATATTCAATACTTAAGGAAATAAGAAAAGAAATTTCTGTAGAAAATGGGGTACCTCCATACGTTATATTTGGAGATGCTACATTAAAAGAAATGACAGTAAAATATCCAGTTAATAAGGAACAAATGTTAAATATATCAGGTGTTGGAGAAATAAAGTATAAAAAATATGGTGAAATATTTGAAAATGAAATAAAGAAATTTGTAAAAGAAAATAATATTGAAATATCAAATGAAATAAAGGAAAAAGAAGAAGTTAAAATGGAAAGTGTTCATTTAGATATTAATACAAATGAAGAGTTATTTAATAAGCTAGATGAAATTAGATGTGAAGAAGCTAAAAAGGAAAATACACTTCCTAAAATGATAATTTCTAAAAATTCACTTAAAGAGATAAGTGGAAGATATCCTATTAATATTGATGAGTTAAAAGATATAAGCGGAATTGGTCCAAAGAAAATTTCTTTATATGGAGAAAAGCTAGTTTCAATAGTTAGTGAATATGTTTTAGAGAATAATATAGAAATAAAATGGGTGGACAGGAAAAGAAGAAAAGTAATTATTGATGGTGAAAATAGAGAAGACAATGAAATTGCAATTGACATGTTAAAGGAAGGAAGAAAACTAAATGAAATATGTGATGAAATAGAGGTTTCAATATCAACTATTTTAGGATATGTAACAGATTATATTAAAGAATTTGGAGAAAGTAAGTTTAATTTGGAGTTAGAAGAATTTTATAATGAAGAAGAAGAAAATTTAATTAGTGATGTATGTGAAAAAATTGGATATGAAAAAATAAGCGCAATAAAAAAACAGCTTCCACCATATATAAAATATGAAACTATACGTGCAGTGATATTAAAAAAATACTTTTTAATATAAGACTCTGTATTAAATGTATAAAAACGCTACTAAAATATAGCCTAATATAAAAAAACATATATTAATAACTTTTTTAAATTAATTAAGAACTAACTCATAAATAAAAATAAGGGATGTAATAATATTAAATATGAAAAATATATTTAATATTAAGGAATAAAGAAATTTTTAGAGGAGTGTTATTAATTTGGATCCATATAAAGTATTAGGTTTGAATGAAGGTGCAAGTAAAGATGATATTAAAGAAAAATACCAACAGATAGTAGAAAGTTACAATGAAAATGAGCAAAATGAAAATAATCAATCTATATTAAAAGACGTGAACATAGCTTATGATGTACTTATTAATGGAAATTTGTACAAGGAAGTTAGGTCTTTAATAGAAAAAAATAATTTTCTAGAAGCAGAGGCTAAGCTTAATGTTGCAGATGATAAAACTTCAGCAGAATGGAATTATTTGCAAGGCTTTATAGCTGTACAAAAAGGATGGTTTGATACAGCTTTAGTATATTTAAAAACAGCAACAGAAATAGAACCTAACAATATAGAATATTTAGATAGCTTAAATAAACTTCAAGCTAAAGTAATGGAATTTGCATCTAATTATGCAAGAAAAAATGCTAATAATAACAATATGAACAATAATAACAATATGAACGCCTGTGGAGGCGGTGGAGGAAATGGAGGAATGTGTTAATCTAAAGCACAGTTTAAATAAAAAATATATTGCTATTAAATAAGAATTATGTTATTCTAAATGGGCAGTTGGTACGTAAAGTGCTAATTATGGAGCTTAGAGTGTCCTTCGCCGGTCTCTAAGCTCCTTTTAATATTTATAATTTGCTTAAGTAAACCAATATTGGATTATTTAGGCTTATTTAGGATTTTTGAGGTGGTGATAATTTGAAGTTATTAGATTTGGAATCACAGTTATTAAAAAGTATATCTAAAATAAGTTTAACAAGGGGAAAAGATATTATAACTGATAAGAAATTGGTTAGACTTAATGGAAAAAAGATTGAAAGTTTATATAACATATATGGAAAAATAAAAGATGATAAACTTAAAGAATATAATCCACATTTAAGATTAGATTTGAAAAATGGAAAAGTTACTTTAGCTAAATGTGAATGTCATAAAGAAAAATATGATGAAGATTTAGATGGGATAGTAATTTGCGAGCATTTAGTAGCTATAATATTAACATTTTTTGATCAAGTTAAAAAACAAAGTAATAAAAATAAAATAGAGAATGTTAAAAAAGAAAATGTTAAATATATATTAGATGAAAAAAATAATAAAGAACTTTTAGCGATAGATGTAGTAGTAAATGAAGTAAAGGATAAAAATGAAGATTATTTTGAAGCAAGTTTTTTAATAGGAAGTAAAACAAAGTATTTAGTTAATATGAAGGAATTTATTTCTAGCTATATAAAAAAAGAAAATTTTTATATAGCAAAAGGACTTATATATAGCCATAAGAAATATTACTTTAATGAAGATGATGAAGAATTAATAGAATTTCTAGAAGAATATTTAAGTATTTGTAGATTAGAACTCAATACTGGAAATATAAAAATATTTCCTCAAA
The DNA here is from genome assembly GCF_031344075.1 of Clostridium aquiflavi. Lineage (NCBI taxonomy): Bacteria > Bacillati > Bacillota > Clostridia > Eubacteriales > Clostridiaceae > Clostridium > Clostridium aquiflavi. The sequence goes on along the minus strand of NZ_JAVJAN010000016.1, from coordinate 12,969 downwards.
ATATAAGAAGATTTTTAAACCTTATAAATAAAAAGAAAATAAAGTTTAAATATAATTATCAAAACTATTTGTGTGATATAAAAACTACTAATTTGCCAATTAGTTTCACTTTTAAAAAGTTAAAAGAAGATTATATATTGAAAACAAAAAAAGTTTTTCCTATACCATTAAATAAAAAAATGAATGCTTTTTTATATGATAGAAATATATACATATCTCCTATAAAGCACTTGCAGAGTTATATTAAATTTTATGAAGATTTAAAGGAATACGGAGAGATTATTTTATCTAAAGATACTTATATAGAAGATATAAATAAAATAATAGAAGTCTTAAATGAGATTTCTCATGATATAAATATTGAACAAGATATTATCGATGATTTGGATAAATTAATAAGTTTCAAATTTAATTTAATAAATAGGAATAATGATAGAATTATTAAAGTTAAAATAATTAGAGAAAATTTAGAATTAGATTATAACCATGATAATATAAATTCTAACTTTATAATTAAAAGATCTAGAAAAGTTAGAAGTATTGAAAGTGAAATGAATAAATTTAGATTTTTTTATAGTTCTGGTGATTTTATATTTCAAGGAAATGATGATGAATATTATGAGTTTTTAAAAAATGGAATAAACAAAATTAAAAAAATTGGAGAAGTAAGTGATTTAAAAGATGAAAAATTATTTACTTTATTTAATGGATCATTTATTAATTATGATTTAAACAAAAACAAAGAAGGTATCGATTTTTCTTTTTCATTAAGTGATTTTAGTAATAATGATTTAAATGCAATATATTTAGCATGGAAAGAGAAGAAAAGTTATATTAAGTTAAATGATGAGAGTTTTGTTAATTTAGAAGATGGAGACATAATAAACTTTTTACGAATTATAGAAAATTTAAATATAGATATAATGAGTGAAAACAATTCTTATATAGTTGATAATAATAAATTATATTATTTAAATGAAAAATTAAATAGTAAAAAATATAATGTTAACGGAGTAGAGATATTTAAAGAAGCTTTAAATAAGCTAGAGAATTTGGATGATGAGAAAATATTTATTCCAAGTAATCTTAATGCTACTTTAAGAGGATATCAAGTTAAAGGATATAGATGGCTTAAAAATTTAAGTAAACTAGGTTTTGGAGGAATACTTGCTGATGAAATGGGACTTGGTAAAACTATTCAAATAATTTCATTTTTACTTTCAGAACCAAATAGGAAAGCATTTGTTATAACTCCAACATCATTAATATATAATTGGGATGAAGAATTTAAAAAGTTTGCCCCTAGTTTAAAAGTAGGAATTATACATGGAGATTTAAAAGCTAGAAACAAAGTATTAGATGATATTGAAAAATATGATTTGATAATTACAACTTATGGAACTTTAAGAAATGATTATTTAAAATATGAAAGTATGAAATTTGATTATTTAATAATAGATGAAGCACAAAATATAAATAATCCTAAGGCAAAAGTAACAGAAGTAGTTAAGGGAATAAAGGCCAAGGTTAGATTTGCATTAACAGGAACACCAGTTGAAAATAATTTGCTTGATTTATGGTCTTTGTTTGATTTTATAATGCCAGGATATCTTTTTAGTAAAGATGAATTTTCGAAGAAATTCATAAATAATGATGAAAAATCAAAACAAGAATTAAGAATAATGATAAATCCATATATATTAAGAAGATTGAAAAAAGATGTTATAAAAGAATTGCCAGATAAGATAGAAGATAGATTTTTTGTCGAGATGACAAAGAATCAAAAGAAAATATATAAAACTTATATTAAAGATATACAGTGTAAGTTAAAACAAATTGATAGCAAAAATAATAGAATGGCTATATTTGCTTATTTAACAAGACTTAGACAGCTTTGTTTAGATCCATCCATAATTGTTGAGGATTATGATGGCGGAAGTGGAAAAATCAATGTAGCAAAAGAATTGATAAAAAAATCCATAAAGAATAAGCACAAAATACTTCTTTTTTCTCAATTTACATCTGTACTACATAAAGTTTGTGATGAACTTAAAGGTGAACAAATTTCTTATTTATATTTAGATGGAAGTACGCCTTCAAAAGAAAGAATTAGACTTGCACATGAATTTAATAATAATGAAGATATAAAAATATTTTTAATTTCTTTAAAAGCTGGAGGAACTGGATTAAATTTAACTTCAGCGGATATGGTAATACATTTTGATCCATGGTGGAATCCAGCAATAGAAGATCAAGCTACAGATAGAGCCCATAGAATTGGACAAAAAAATGTAGTTCAAGTAATTAAATTAATAACAAAAGAAAGCATAGAAGAAAAGATACTATTGCTTCAAGAAGATAAAAAATCATTAATAGAAGATGTAATAACTGGAGAGCTAAAAGAGGAAGGATTATTTAATAAATTAAATAAGTATGAGTTACTGGATCTATTTAAAATATAGCGAAAATATAAATTATAAAATTATGAAATATAAGTAAATAATTAAAGAATATCTAAAGTAAAAAGATTATATCAATTACTTTAGATATTTTTTTATGAACAAGATTCAATAAAAGAGTAACAAATCTACCTATTTCGACATAAATTAAAGTAGCAAATAAATAATGCTAAAAAAGTTATGTATTAAAGGAGAATATAAGTATGGCAAAAGTAAATTATCTTAATCAAGCTAGTTTTGACCCAACTGATTCAGACTGTGATGTAATAAATCAAGTCCCTATAATTATAAAAAGTGAAACAAAGGTATTTTCATATAAATATGTATATTCAGAAGCAGATTGTGATTGTCGACGAGAATGTTATCCAGGAAAAGGTGACGATGTTGGATTTACATTAATATTTGGAAATTATGGAGAAGAGAATTATTGTCCAGATCCTGCAACAGATCCTACTGTACACGATATTTTAGATCTTTCACAAATCACTAATGCATCTTTAAAAGTAATGAGTATTTGTGCAGATTGTCATTTTAAAATATATGATGTTACAGACCCAGCAAACCCAATAGAAGTTACTACTGGAACTGAATTTATGGGAGGAAGTAGATATACTCTTGAAATAAGAAAATGTGATGACAATGACCAAAACTGTACTGCAGCATTCTGCTTACCTTGTCATTCAGTATTTTGTTTATCAATTTTATTCCAAATTGAGTTCGAGGGTTGTATTAACGATTCTGAATAATTTTGTGTAGTTTGCACGTTTTTTAATAAAATATTACTGGAAATTTTTATTTCCAGTAATATTTTTATGTATTATCTAGAGCCCTTATATGAAAATTTTAAGAGAATTCATATAAGGGCTTATTAATGTAACAATTCTATTCTTATTAACATATAGTGTAGTAATAAATTTTACGATAATTTCACTGAAAAAAGATAAGGAGAATAATTATGCCTACAGATGCAAAAATAAATTATAGAAATATAGCTAACTTTTATAATAAGGATTTAAATTGCTTTAAGCAAAATGTAAAACCTATAACCATAAAAAAAGAAATTAAAGTGTTTTCATATAAATACGTATATTCTGAAGGAGATTGTGGATGTTCGATAGAACCATGTAATCCAGGTAAAGGTGACGATCTTGGATTTTTGTTAGTATTCGGAAATTACGGAGAAGAAACTTATCATCCAATTAACTCACAACCAACTGTGAATGATACTTTAGATCTTACTCTTATTGAAAAAGCATCTTTAAAAGTGATGGATATTTGTACAAATTGTGACTTTATAATATATAATATTACAGATAATAAAGTAGTTGAAAAGGGAGATAGTTTTGACGGTGGAGTTGAATATATCCTAGAAATAAGAAAATGTTGTGATGATTCAGAAGAGTACTATGGAGATTTCTGTTTACCTTGCCATTCAGTATTTTGTGCATCAATTTTATTCCAAGTTGAATTTGAAGATTGTAATGAACCAGGTCCAGAACCAGAACCAGGAGACGATTTTGTCAATGGAGGATTTGAAGTTGAAGGAAAATGTAGTCTTGATGGATGGACTAAAATAGATATACCTGCTGGATTTGTTGAAGCCACAGATGAATTTAAATATAAAAAGGATGGTGAAAATAAAGAATTAAAAGGTAAAGATAGTGAATGTTTTGCTTTATTAAGATCAGGTAAGGTTAATGAAAGCGCTATACTAAAACAAAGTGTTAATGTAGTAGCTGGACAGGTAATAGATTATTATGCATTCTTCCATTTGACAGAAGGACCACAGTCTGATCCGGCTGTAGCTAAAGTAGTTATAAAAAATACAGATGGAATTGTAAGAGATACTTTTACACATTCAGTACCATATATTAGTGATGATTGGGAACATCATCAATATACAATTACAGTAACTGAAACAATTGTTTTTGAAGCTTCCATTTCAAAACCAACTAGTCCCGTAGCTATGCATGGCTATTTAGCTATAGATGAAGTAAATTTGTCATAACTATATATTAATGGATTAAGGGGGCAGCCTTTATGGCACTAATAACTTTTTCAACTGCGGTAAATGATAATAGAAATGAAATGCATTATAAATCAATATCAATAAGAAAAGAAACTGATAAACAAGAAAAAGATATACAACAAAAGGGTAGACAAGAAAAAGAAATGCAACAGGAATCTTATAAAGATTCATCTTATGACTTTATGAGTAAAGTAAAAGAAAAAGAGTTAGAAATAAAAGAAAGAGAATTAAATATAAAAGAGGAAAAAATCAATATAAAAGAAAGAGAAATTTATATTAATGAAAAAGAAATTAAACTTAAAGAAAAACAAGAAAATTTGAATCGTTTTTTAATGGAAATTAATAAAAAAGAAAATAATATAAAAGAAAAAGAAATTAAACTTAAAGAAAAAGAAATTAAACTTAAAGAAAAAGAAAATGAGTTAAATCAAAAAGAACAGTATTTTAATAAGATAGAAATGAATCTAAAACAAATAGAAAATAGAAATAATATTTATAAACAAGGAAGATATAATAGAAGAGAATATTATGGTGATAATTATTATGACAATATTTAGATCATACTAATTTTAAAGATATTTGGGACATTAGAGATATTTATATAAAACTATTAAGCTGTTATTTTGATTATAATATTTATATGTAGAAATTATATAAACAGCATCATTAAACTTTTAATAGAAGTTATAAATAAATTATAATTTTTAATAATATTGCTAGGATTTTAATTAGTCCTAGCAGTATTTTTATATTTAAAAAAATAAATACGTAAATTTAGTGAGAATTTATCATAAATAAAAGATTTTTATTTATAAAGAATTAAATAAAAGATTGAATTTTAATTTAATTAAAATTAGTACATATAAAATATGTTTGTTACTTGTTACTTTATTAAAAAATATATGGTAATATATAAGCATGAAGTAATACAATGTATTATATTTTAGAAAATTTTATTCATTGGAAATAAAAAGTACCGAAAATACTAATATTTTTTGTATATAATAATGAACAGGAAGGGAGCTTAAATATGCTCGAATGTGTTTTAGAAGATTTAAATATTGGACAAGACCTTGATGTAAATCAATTAATAGAACAACATATGCCTTTTATAATTAAAAGCATATCTGATGTTACTGGAAAATATGTGTCTTGTGAAAATGATGAAGAACTAAGTATTGCATTACTTGCATTTTGTGAGGCTATTGAAAGATATGAGAAAAATAAAGGTTATTTCTTACCATTCGCAAAGCTTGTTATATCAAGTAGAATTAAAAATTATTTAAAAAGCCAAAATAAACATTCATGTTCATCTATTGAAGAACTGGTTGAAAAGGGAATAGAAATTCAAGATGAATATTTAGAAGAAGAAGATAATGGATTATTAGTTGATGACATAAATATATTAAAATCAGAAATAATGTTATATGGCTTTACATTTGAAGATTTAGTGGAAGAAGCGCCTAAGCAAAGAGCAACACGAGAAAATGCTATGAATTTAGCAAAGCAAATAAGTGAAGTAGAAGAACTAACAACTTTTATGGAGGTTAAAAAAAGATTACCAATTAAGAAAATTGTACTTAGATTTTCTGTTACTGAAAAAGTAGTGAAACGAAGCAAAAAATTTATAATTTCAGTAGTAATTATATTTAAGAAAAATCTTAAGACACTAAAAAATTGGATCAGAAAGTAGGTGATAATCATGAGTAAGGGAATAATAATGGAAATAAAAAAAGAATATGCAATAGTAATGAATGATACGGGTAGCATAGAGAGCATCAAAGTAAAAGATGGTATGAAATTAGGACAAAAGATATTTTACTTTGAAGAAGATTTAGTTAATATTAATCAAAATAGAAGTGTTAATAAAATTAGCTTATTCAAAACATTTGGAACATTTGCAGCATTATTCTTACTTATATTTACGTTCTTTCAACCATTAGCATTTAACAAAGCATATGCTGTAGTAAGCTTAGATATAAATCCAAGTATTCAAATACAGGTTAATAATAAGAAGAAAATAGTAGCTGTTGAAGGTGTTAATGAGGACGGCAAAAATATTGATTTTTCAAGTATAAATGGTCTAGAAATAGACAAAGGAATAGAAGGTATAAAGGCTATTCTAGTTGAAAAAGAATATTTAGGTGAAACGGGAGAAGTATTAGTTGCTTTTGCATTATTAGATAAGCATGAAGATGAAAATTACGAAAATCAAATACAAGATGCTATTAAAACAACTTTTAAAACTGAAAATGTAACTTATGTAAAAGGTAGTAAAGAAGCGGTGGAAGAAGCAAAAACTAAAGGTATAAGTTTAGGAAGATATGAAGTTTCTCTTTCAGCTGATGAAACTGTAAAATCTAAAATTGAAAATATTCCTGTTAAAGAAATTACTTCTTTAATAAAAGATAAAGAAAATTGTATTTACTGGAAAGCTGATAATGCACAAAATTCAGAAAAACCAGAAATAAATAATAATTTATCAGATGATAAATATAGTGATAAACCAGAAAATACTTTAGAAAATAATACAATACCTAAAAAAGATAAAATTGAAGAAACAATAAAAGAAATTACTCCAGAAGTACAAAAGCCAATAGAAGATAATAAAGAGTCTGAAATAAAGAAGGATCCTGAAGAAGTTCCAGAAACAAAGCCAGAAATAGTATTACCTCCAATAGAGGAAATTAAGCCAGGGGATAATACAACAAACAATGAAGAAACAGAAGATAAAAATAATGAAACTTCAAAAGATAAGAATAATGGTTCCGTAAGCAATATTACAGATACTGAGAAAGAAGAACAAAATCTAAAAAAATGATTAAAAAAGTACTCAAAAATAAAAAGCTAAGTGTATTGTATTATGTATAAACTAATTAAATTTTATATTATTTTGTATAAAATCTAATGAAAAAACAAAATAACTCAAATACTTAGTATAATCTATATGTTTGTTAGATGGCAAAGAACAAACGTATAGATTTTTTTATTCTTTAGGAATTTATAAAAATCCCATTATTTCTCAGGAAATATAATTAAATAATGACTTATATGATATACAAATTATTGATATAAATAGTCATAAATTAAAATAAACTATCTATTAGAATAACATAATTATTGTTTTAATAGATAATTTTGTTTTAGTTGAAACATTTTACATAATATACAAAAATATAAAAAACATAAATATAGTGTATAAAAAAGAAAGAAGTTACAATAGAGTATCTAAAAAATAATTATTTTAACAAATAGTCGATGTAAACATTAACATAACAAGAAAGTGCAAAGTAAAACATTGTATTTATTTATGATATAATTATAACATCATAAGATTAACTTAATAGTATTTCTTAAATATTAAGTTAATATTGTCGATACACAACTTAGGGGGGATCATTTTGTATAAAAATAATAAAATGAAAAAAAACAATGAAGAATTAATCAGTCCAGTATTTGCGATAGAGGAATCTTCAAGATGTTTACTATGTTATGATGCACCGTGCTCACAAGCATGTCCAATAGGAACGAATCCAGCTAAATTTATTCGTTCGCTTCGCTTTAGAAATCTAAAGGGAGCTGTTGAGACAATAAGAGAAAACAACATACTTGGAGGAGTGTGTGCCAGAGTATGTCCTACCAAGAAATATTGTGAAGGAGCTTGTAGTAGAACAAATATAGACAAGCCTATAGAAATTGCAAAGCTTCAAAAGTATTTAACTGATTATGAAAACGTTTTAGGGATGGAAATGCTAAACAAAGTAGAAAGTAATAAAGAAAAAATTGCTATAGTTGGCTCAGGTCCAAGTGGATTAGCAGCAGCAACTAAATTAGCACAATTAGGATACAATGTGACAGTATTTGAAAAAAAAGAAAAATTAGGTGGTTGGTTAACTTATGGAATACCAGAAGAAAGACTACCTCAAGTAGTTGTAGATAATGAAATTAAATATATAGAAAATCTAGGTGTAGAGTTTAGAACTAATGTAAACATTGGAAAAGATGTTACTATAGATTCTTTAAGTAAAGAGGGCTATAAAGCATTTTTAATTGCCTGTGGAATGCAAAGGAGTAAAGAAGTTAAAATAAATGGTTCTGATTTAAATGGTGTAATTAATGGTACAGACTTTTTAGCAGAAGTAAAGTCAACTGGACAATATAAACTAGGAAATAAAGTTATAGTTGTTGGTGGTGGAGACGTTGCAATAGATTGTGCAATGACAGCTAAGAACTTAGGTGCAGGAGATGTTAAAATAGTTTATAGAAGAACTATAGAAAAAATGCCAGCTGAAAGAAAGAGTATTCAAGAAGTAATAGACTTAAATATACCAATATTTACAGGAATTAAGCCTGAAGAAATTATTGGAGAAAATGGTAGTGTTTCAAGATTTAAAGGGGTAGGTATGTTTGATGACTCAAACTTAGATATACCTACAGAAAATGTTATATTTGCAATTGGACAAGAACAAGAAGAAGTAAATTCAATAGCTAATATAGAGCTTAATGATAAAGGAATGATATTAACTAAAGAATATAAAACTAATATTGATAGAGTATTTGCTTGTGGAGATATAGTTGAAGGTGATAAAACAGTTGTTTATGCACTTAAATTAGGAAAAGAAGCAGCAGAAAAAATAGATCAATATTTAAATGAGAAAGAAGGTGCTAGATAATGAGTATTATCAAAGACTTATCAATAGAATTTTGTGGAGTAAAATGTGAAAATCCATTTTTCTTATCATCATCACCAGTAGGAAATTGCTATGAAATGTGTGCTAAAGCATTTGAAGCTGGGTGGGCAGGTGTAATGTTTAAAACTATAGGTTTCTTTATGCCTAATGAAGTTTCTCCACGTTTTGATAGTTTAAGAAAAGAATCAACTTCATTTGTTGGGTTTAAAAATATGGAACAAATATCAGATCATCCATTACAACAAAATTTAGATGATTTAAGAAGATTAAAAGAAAATTATCCTACTAAAGTTGTAGTAGCTTCAATAATGGGAGAAAATGAAAAAGAGTGGGAAGACTTAGCAAAGCTTGTAACTGAAGCTGGTGCTGACATGATAGAATGTAATTTCTCATGTCCTCAAATGACAAGTCATGAAATGGGTTCAGATGTTGGTCAAAACCCAGAACTTGTTAAAAAATATTGTGAAGCAACTAGAAGAGGTACTCATTTACCAATACTAGCTAAAATGACTCCTAACATAGGAGATATGTCAGTACCAGCTATTGCATCTATGGAAGGCGGAGCAACAGGACTTGCAACAATAAATACTATAAAAAGCATAACTGGTATTGATATAAATTCAATGACTGCAAAACCAGTAGTTAATGCTAAATCATCTGTTTCAGGATATTCAGGAAAAGCTGTAAAACCAATAGCATTAAGATTTATTTATGAACTTGTTAAGAATGAAAAATTACAAGGTGTTCCTATAAGTGGAATTGGCGGAATAGAAACATGGGAAGATGCTTTAGAATTTATATTATTGGGTTCAAGTAATCTTCAAGTTACTACTTCAGTAATGCAATATGGGTATAGAATAGTAGAAGATATGATAAGTGGGTTATCTCATTTTATGGAAGAACATGGATTTGAAAAGCTAGAAGATATGGTTGGAATAGCTGTTAAAAATATTATTCCAGCTGAAGATTTAGATAGAGAATATATAGTTTATCCAGAAGTTGATGAAGAAAAATGTTTAGGCTGTGGTAGATGTTACATTTCTTGTTATGATGGTGCTCATCAAGCTATAAAATGGAATGTAGAGGAAAGAAAGCCGGAAGTAAATAAAGATAGATGTGTTGGATGTCATTTATGTGCACTTGTATGTCCAGTTACAGCTATAGGTAAGGGCGAAATAAAATTCAAAAATAATGGAGAAGAAAGAGAAATAATTCTATAAATTTTTTAATTATTCATTTATAATAATAGCTGTGTTAAAAATCCATAAGATTAAACACAGCTATTTTTATCATAAAATAGTTAAATACATTTTATAATAAACATTTTAATAAAAAATAACCTAAAATTAATATTATAGGAGGAAATAATAATGAGTTCATTATTTTCATTATCATTAACTACAGCAATACTTTGTGGTGCGTGGATGATAGGTGCTGATGCTGCAGGATTAATTGCTTGGGCGGGTTTTGCAGGTTGTACTACTTTTTTTGCAGCAGGTGGTAAAAAAGAGGGATTTAAAAGTGCTATATGTACAAATTTGAGTGGAGTATTTTGGGCAATGCTAAGTATAAAGGTATCAGCTATGTTAGGTTTTCCACAAGCGGGAGTAATCATGACAATAGTGACTACATTTTTCTTATGTATACAATCTAAAATTAAAGTACTTGCATTTATACCAGGAGCTTTTGTTGGATCATTTTCAACATTTGCAGCTAATGGAGATTTGATGAATCTTATACCATCATTACTTATTGGCGCAGTATTAGGATTCTTATGTGAATGGACAGGGGTTCTTTTATATGAGAAATGTGGAAAAAAAGAAGAAGTGTAGTTAAATTATTAAGAAATATAGTATATAAATTTCTAATAAAGAGAAAATTATAAATATATTCTATAAATTATTAATTATTAATCAATTTATAAATTGAAATATTATGAAAATATAAAATTACACTTTGTAAACAGAAATTTTAATAATATCAAATTGTGTAACTGTATATAAACATTAGACAATGCATTGACAAATGATGAGAAGCTGATAAAATTACAATGTTAAAGGTTAAATTTTATATTGTGATTTCAGTCCAACATTAGGAGGAAAAAATGGAGAATAACAACTTGAAGAAAGAAATCAGTCTATTTATGGCTACTATGCTTGTATGTGGAAATATGATTGGTTCAGGAGTATTTATGTTGCCAGCAACCCTTGCACAGGTATCAGGCCCGTTAGCAACAATAATAGCATGGGTTATAACGACTATAGGTTCTATATTAATAGCAATTTCATTTGCAAACTTAGGTTCTAAATATCCAGCTACTGGGGGGGCATATCAATATACTAAAGAAGCATTCGGAGAATTTACAGGTTTTTTAAGTGCATGGTTATATTGGAATGGTTCTTGGATTGGAAATGCTGCAATTATTGTGGCTTTATCTAGTTATAGTGCATCCATTATACCTGCACTTCAAAATCCATTAGCATCAATAATATACACTAGCTCATTATTATGGATTTTTACTATATTAAATATAGTAGGAGTTAAAGAAGCTGGAAAGATTCAAACTTTTGTTACTGTGTTTAAGATTGCATTTTTTGGAGTATTTATAATAGCAGCTTTCTTAAATTTTGATAAAATTAATTTAATGCCACTTATGCCACAAGGAAAGGGATTATCTACAATTCCATTGGCAGCAACATCAACATTATGGGCATTTGTAGGCTTGGAAAGTTCTACAGTTACAGCAGGAGAAATCAGAGATCCAGAAAAAAATGTTAAAAAGAGCACAATATATGGAATGATAATAGCATCTGTTATTTACATATTAATAAGTGTTGGAAGTATGGGAGCTATGTCAAATTTACAGCTTTCAACTAGTACAGCACCACTTACAGACATATTAACTAACATATTTGGACACTCAATTGGGAAAGGACTAACAATCGCAGTTATAATATGCATTTTAGGAACAACAATTGGATGGCTATTATCAACAGCTAGAGTTTCATATGCAGCAGGAATAGATGGAGTGTTTCCTAAATTTTTTGGTAAATTACATCCTAAGTATGGAACTCCAATAAATTCATTGATAGCTGGATCAGTATTGGTAAATATATTACTTGTGATGAATTACCAAAAGAGCATGGTATCTGCTTTTACGTTTATAACTATATTAGCAACATTGTCATTTTTACCTGTTTATTTATTAGCAGTAAGTGCAGAAATGATGCTTATGTTTAGAGAAGAGCAGAAATTTAATTTTAAAATATTTATAAAGAAATCAATAATACCTCTTTTGGCATTTGCATATTCTATATGGACTATTTATGGTTCAGGAGCAGAAACTGTAATGTGGGGATTCATACTGATGCTTATCGGAGTACCATTTTACATTTATAATTATTATAATAATAAACAAACATCTTAGTTTTAGATTTGGTTTGTTTTATGTTTTTATTATGTAATTGCATTAATATATGATATGAAAATTATAAAAGCTTATATGCTGAAGGCATATAAGCTTTTAAATATATACTAGTTAATTGTGAAAAATTATATAGGATTAAATTTATAAAAAAATATCACCTAGTATACAGTGGTAATGAAATAAAAAATCAAAACTTTGTAATAAAATCATTTTTAAAGTATAATTAAAAGTGATTTTATTTAAGAATTGTTTAAATACGTGTTAATATATGAAATAGGTGAAGTGGCATTGTAATTGGACTTTGAGAATCCTTAATGAGTATTGTCATATTTACTGCTTGTCTCAATTTTATATTGGGAGCAA